>JAJTCR010000211.1 GCA_021325695.1 Steroidobacteraceae bacterium
CCGTGCGCAGCCTCTGCCGCGTCAACAACGGGCTGATCCTCGTCACCGGGAAAACCGGCTCGGGCAAGTCGACCACGCTCGCCGCGATGATCGACGACATCAACCACCGCGAGAAGGGCCATATCCTCACGATCGAGGACCCCATCGAGTTCGTGCACCCGCGCAAGAACTGCCTGGTGAGCCAGCGCGAGGTGGGCCTGCACAGCCCGAGCTTCGCCGAGGCGCTGCACTCGGCCCTGCGCGAGGATCCGGACATCGTGCTGGTCGGCGAGTTGCGCGACCTCGAGACCATGAGCATCGCCGTGACCGCGGCCGAGATGGGCATCCTGGTGATGGGCACGCTGCACACCAACGGCGCCGCGGCCACCGTCGACCGCATCGTCAACGCGTTCCCGTCCGACAAGCAGGGCCACGTCCGCACCATGCTCTCGACCTCGCTGCGCGGCGTGATCTCGCAGCAGCTGCTGCCGCGCGCCGACAAGCGCGGCCGCGTCGCGGCGCTAGAGATCCTGATCAACACGCCGGCCGTGTCCAACCTGATCCGCCAGGGCAAGCTCGACCAGCTCGAGAACGCCATGCAGAGCGGTGCCGCCCACGGCATGCGCATCATGGACTCGGCGATCCAGGAGCTGTTCGACAAGGGCGTGATCAACGGTCGCGCCGCCTACGAGAAGGCGATCAGCAAGCAGCGGTTCGAACAGTTCAAGGACATGGGGTAGCATCGGCCCTATAATTTCCGGTCCTGCCCGCTCCCGGACCGGCCATGACCGCCCAGCCCCAGCGCACCCTGCTCGTGACGAGCGCCCTGCCGTATGCCAACGGGGCGCCGCACCTCGGCCACATGGTCGAGTACATCCAGACCGACATCTGGGTGCGCTTCCAGCGCCTGCGTGGCCACGACGTGCTGTTCATCTGGGCCAACGACGCCCACGGCACGCCGATCATGCTCAAGGCGCGGCAGGAGGGCATCGCGCCCGAAGCACTGATTGCGCGAATCGGCGTCGAGCAGAAGCGCGACTTCGACGCGTTCGACATTTCCTACGACAACTTCCACACGACCCACTCGGACGAGAACCGCGAGATCACCTACGAGATCTACCGGCGCCTGGCCGCAGCCGGCCACATCCGCCGCGAGACCATCGTCCAGGCCTACGACGAGCAGGCGAAGATGTTCCTGCCCGACCGTTATGTGCGTGGCACCTGCCCCAGATGCGGTGCGCTCGACCAGTACGGCGACAGCTGCGAGGTCTGCGGCGCGACGTACACACCCGCCGACCTCGTGAATCCGATCTCCGTCGTCAGCGGGACGGCGCCGGTCCAGCGCGAGTCCGAGCACCTGTTTTTCAAGCTCGGCGATTTCGAGGCGATGCTGCGCGAGTGGACCGGCGGCGACCGGCTCCAACCCGCCGTTGCGGCCAAGCTCGGCGAGTGGTTTACCGCGGGGCTTCGCGACTGGGACATCTCGCGCGATGCGCCGTATTTCGGTTTCGAAATACCCGGCGAAAAGGACAAGTTCTTCTACGTCTGGCTCGACGCGCCGATCGGTTATCTGTCGAGCCTGCTGCAGTACTGTCGCCGCACGGGCCGCGACTTCGACCACTACTGGAGGCCCGACAGCGGCGCCGAGGTCTATCACTTCATCGGCAAGGACATCGTCTACTTCCACACGCTGTTCTGGCCTGCGGTATTGGCGGGCGCGGGTTATCGCGCACCGACTGCGGTGTATGCGCACGGCTTCCTGACCGTGAACGGCCAGAAGATGTCGAAGTCGCGGGGCACGCTGATCGGCGCGAAGGCCTGGCTCGAGCACTTGCCGGCCGAGTACCTGCGCTATTACTTCGCGTCGCGGCTCGCGGACGGTATCGACGACCTCGACCTCAACCTCGACGACTTCATCGCCAAGGTCAATTCCGACATCGTCGGCAAGCTCGTCAACATCGCGAGCCGCTGCGCCGGGTTCATCGCGCGCGGGTCGGGCGGCAGGCTTGCCGGGCAACTGGCGGATCCGGCACTGCAGGAGGAGTTCGTCGCGGCCGGTGCACGCATCGCGGCGCTCTACGAAGGCCGGGACCTCGCGGGGGCCGTGCGCGAAGTCATGGCGTTGACCGACCGGGCCAATCTCTACATCGACCAGCAGAAACCGTGGCTCGTGGCGAAGGACCCGGCGCGCGCCGCCGAGGTGCAGGCCGTGTGCACGCAGGGGTTGAACCTGTTCCGGATCCTCGCGCTGTACCTGAAGCCCGTCATGCCGCGCCTGGCGGCCGGCGCGGAGCAGTTCCTGGCACTCGAACCGCTCCGGTGGGCCGATGCGGCGACGCCGCTGCTCGGCACCACGATCGAGGCCTACGCGCCGCTCGCGACCCGCGTGGACCCGGCCGCCGTACGCTCCCTGCTCGACGCATCGGCAGAAACCCTGAAACCTGCGGGCGCGCCCATGACCGCCGCATCGACCGCCCCGGCCACGAAGCCGGCCGCGGAGCCGCAACCGCCGCCGGCCGCGGCAGTCGACGGCGCGCCGGTGACCATCTCGATCGACGAGTTCGGCAAGGTGGACCTGCGCATCGCGCGGATCGACTCGGCGGAGCGCGTCGACGGTGCCGACAAGCTGCTGCGGCTCGGCGTCGACCTCGGCGACCTCGGCCGACGCATCATCTTCGCGGGCATCCGCTCGGCCTACGAACCCGAGCAGCTGGTCGGTCGGCTGACGGTCGTGGTCGCGAACCTCGCCCCGCGCAAGATGCGGTTCGGCACGTCCGAGGGCATGGTTCTCGCAGCGGGGCCCGGCGGCAAGGACATCTTCGTGCTGGCGCCCGATGCCGGCGCGACGCCGGGCATGAAGGTGAAGTGACGCGCCCACCGGGAGGCCCATGACCGAGCTGCTGCTGCTCGCGCTCGGGGCGAGCCTCGTCAACAACTTCGTCCTGACCCAGTTCCTGGGACTCTGTCCGTTCGTGGGCGTGAGCCGCCGCTTCGAGGCGGCCGCGGGCATGGCGCTCGCGACGTTGTTCGTGCTGACCGTCGCGTCGGGCCTCAGTTTCGCGCTGTGGCACTGGGTGCTGCAGCCGCTCGGCCTCGAGTACCTGCGCACGCTCGTGTTCATCCTGCTGATCGCGGGCGTCGTGCAGTTCACCGAACTGATGGTCCGCGCGACGAGTCCGCTGCTGCACCAGGCCCTCGGCATTTTCCTGCCGCTGATCACCACGAACTGCGCGGTGCTCGGCGTTGCGCTGCTCAACGTCGAAGGCCAGCACGGGCTGCTCGAGTCGCTCGTGTACGGCGCGGGCGCCGGCGCGGGGTTCGGGCTCGCACTGCTGCTGTTCGCCGCCCTGCGCGAACGGCTCGAGACCTGCGACGTGCCCGCGGCGTTTCGCGGCGCGCCGATCGCGCTCGTCACGGCAGGCCTCATGGCGCTCGCGTTCATGGGCTTCACGGGGCTCGGCACGCGATGAGCCTCGACGCAATCCTCATCGCGTGCGTCGTCGCGGCCGTGCTTGCCCTCGTCGTCGGTGGCGCGCTCGGCTGGGCCGCGTCGCGGCTGCCGCCGGCGACTGACCGGCTGGTCGAGCACATCGAGGCCCTGCTGCCGCAGACGCAGTGCGCGCAGTGCGGATATCCGGGGTGTCGGCCCTACGCGGAGGCCATCGCGCGCGGCGAAGTGGAGATCGATCGTTGCCCGCCCGGGGGCGACGCCCCGGTCCGCGCGCTCGCGGCGCTGTTCGACCGGGAGCCACGCGCGCTCGATCCGGCTTACGGCCGTCCCGACCAGGGAGCGCTCGTTGCGTGGATCGACGAGGCGCGGTGCATCGGCTGTGCGCGCTGCCTGCCCGTCTGCCCGGTCGACGCGATCGTCGGGGCGCCGCGGCACATGCACACGGTCGTTGCGGAGCGCTGCACCGGATGCGAGCTCTGTCTCGCGCCCTGCCCCGTCGATTGCATCGAGCTGCGGCCCGTGCACTCGAACCGGCACCGCTGGCATCGGGCCGCGTGATGGCGTCCGCGCGCCGCGAGTTTCCGGCCGGGCTCGTGCTCGATGCGCACAAACACCAGGCCCTCGAAGCGCCGATCGTGCCGCTGCCGCCCCCCGCGAGTGTCTTGCTTGCGCTCGATCAGGGCTCGGGCAGCGTGCTCGAGCCGACCGTCGTGGTCGGGCAGGACGTCGCGCTGGGTGCAACCATCGCCCGTGCAATCGATCCGTTCGGCGCCACGTTGCACGCTTCCGTGTCCGGTCGGGTGACGGCGATCGGGACGCGCGAGTCAGCGAGCGAACTCGGCGAATGCCTCTGCATCGAGCTCGCAAACGACGGTCGCGATGCCCTC
>JAJTCR010000212.1 GCA_021325695.1 Steroidobacteraceae bacterium
GCATCGCCGACCGCGTGCCGCAGGCCGAGGTGGCAGTCTCGGACGGTGTCGTGGCGTTCGTGCTGCGGATCCTCGCGCCGCCGTCGCCGGAGGATCTCGAGCGACTCGCTGCGTTCGAGCAGGCGCACGCGGTCCGCTTCTATCTGCAGCCCGGTGGCCCCGAGACGGTCTCCGCGCTGCGCCCGGACCTCACGATGTCACCCCTGCAATATCGGGTCGGAGACGCCACGCTCGAATTCGAGCCGACGGACTTCGTCCAGGTCAACGGGGTCCTGAACGACGCCATGGTCACCCGCGCGCTCGAAACGCTCGACCCCGCGCCGTCCGATGCGGTGCTCGACCTGTTCTGCGGCCTCGGCAACTTTTCGCTGCCGCTCGCCCGCCGGGCCGGCCGGGTCGTCGCGGTCGAGGGCGACGCAGGGCTCGTTCGGCGCGCCCGGGCGAACGCAGGTCGTAACCACGTCACGAACGTGGAGTTTCACGTTGCCAACCTGTTCGAGGATGTGGTGGGGTTGCCCTGGAGCCGGCGCGCGTACGACTGCGTGCTGCTGGACCCGCCACGTGCGGGCGCCCAGCAGGTCATGCCGGTCGTGGCGGCCAGTGGCGCGAGGCGCGTCGTGTATATTTCGTGCCACTCGGGCAGCCTGGCGCGCGACGCAGGGCTGCTCGTGCGCGAGCACGGCTTCCGGTTGTCGGCGGCGGGCGTGATGGACATGTTCCCGCACACGACACACGTGGAAGCGATGGCGATCTTCGACCGGTGAGGCCCGCAATGCGGATCGGTGCGACGAGGAACGAGGTGCAGGTGTGACGCTGGGTCCGCTGATGGTGGACGTGGCGGGCACCGAGTTGACCGCGGACGACCGACGCATTCTCGCCCACCCGCTCGTGGGCGCCGTCATCCTCTTCACCCGCAACTACGAAAGCTATGCGCAGCTCGAGCGGCTCGTGGACGAGATTCGCGCGGTGCGCACGCCGCCGTTGCTCGTCACGGTCGACCAGGAGGGCGGTCGGGTGCAGCGTTTTCGGGAAGGCTTCACGGTGTTGCCGCCGCAGCGCGCGATCGGCCGCCTTTACGACGTCGATGCCGAAGCGGGTCGGCGACTTGCCTGGCAGTGCGGCTGGTTGCTCGCCGCCGAACTGCGCGCGGTCGGGATCGACATGAGTTTCGCGCCCTGCATCGACCTCGACTACGGCGTGAGCGAAGTCATCGGCGACCGGGCCTACCACCGCGATCCAGAAGTCGTCGCGCGACTCGCGGTCTCCTGCATGCAGGGCATGCGGGCGGCCGGCATGCAGGCCACCGCGAAGCACTTCCCGGGCCATGGTGCAGTCGTGGCCGATTCGCACAAGGCGTTGCCGGTCGACCGGCGCCCGCTCAGCGAGCTCGGTGACGAGTTGCTGCCCTATCGCCGGTTGATCGCGAACGGGCTCACGTCGGTGATGGTGGCGCACGTGCTGTTTCCAGAGGTCGACGAGGCCCCGGCGGGCTTTTCATCGCGCTGGATCCGCGAGGAGCTGCGGTTGGCGCTGGGGTTCACGGGCGCGGTCTTCTCGGACGACCTCAGCATGGGCGGCGCGGCGTTCGCGGGCACCGTGCCCGAGCGCGCGCGGCGCGCGATCGCGGCGGGCTGCGACCTGCTGCCGATCTGCAACGACCGCGATGCCGTGCACGCGACGCTCGACGAACTCGCGGGCGAGGCCGATCCGCTGAGCCAGGTTCGCCTGGTGCGCCTGCACGGCCGGCCCATGCCGGCGCGCGCGGAACTGCACGCCTCCGCGCGCTGGGCCGAATGCCGGGCGGCAGTCGATCACTGTCGCGACGCGCCGAACCTGCAACTGAACGCCTGAGCAATAAGAAGGGGGACCGCCCGATGTCAGAAACGGAGGCGCCAACACCGGTGCACGATGCCAGCCTGCTGACCGAGGTGCTTCGTCACGCACTCGACGGCATCGCCGTGGTCGAGACGCGGGACGGCGCCATGCGCATCGTCTACGCCAACGCGACGCTCGCCGCGCTGTTGCGACGCTCCGAGGACTGGGCGGTCGATCGGCCGCTCGATGCGATCGAGGTCGAGGCGCCGGCGGACCCCAACATGACGGCGTCCGGCATCGGCATGCGCGTGCGCCTCAAGCGGGTGGACGGCTCGATGGTCGACTGTGAGCGCTGGGCGGTGATGCTCCCCGACGCGCGCGTCGCACTGTATTACCGCCCGGCGGCACGCACGTCGCCGGGTGCCCTCGCGGCCGCGCTCGAACGCTCGAGCGGGCTCAGCAGCGAGGAGCACCTGCTCGACATGCTCACCCGCGACTGGTCGATCGGACAGCGCGACGGCCGCACCGTGACGCTGATGCGGTTCGAGATCGATGCCTGGGCGGAGTACCGTGAGATCTTCGGCCGCAGCGCCAGCGAGAACGTGCTGCGGCAGGTGGGCCGCACGATCGCGACCGTCACCAAGCGTGCGAGCGACGTGGTCGCGCGGACCGCGACCGACGAAATCCTCGTGCTCGGCGTATCGATGGAGCCCGACGCGGCGCTCGGCTTCGCGGAGCAGATCCTCGGGCGGATCCGGATACTCTCGGTGCATCACCCACGCTCCACGAGCGGGCGCTTCCTCTCGGTCAGCGCCGGCGTGGTCACGGCCTCGCCCCCGCGCGATCGTGGCGTCGAAGCCATCGTGCTTGCCACCACCAACGCGCTGCACCTCGCGCGCTCGAATGGGGGCAATCGAGCCGTGCGCGGGGAACTCTAGTGGGTAGTGGGTAGTGGCTAGTGTCTAGTGTCTGGTGTCTGGTAGGAAGCGGCCTGGCCGCGCGCCGACGCAGTCGGCTTCCGACTGAACACTAGCCACTAGTCACTGCTCATCTCTGGTCACCCGCCACACCGCATTGCCCACGTCGTCCGCGACGAGCAATCCGCCCTCGGCATCCAGGGCCACACCGACCGGACGCCCGTACGCGACGTCGCGCTCCTCGTCGAGGAACCCCGTGAGCACGTCGACGGGGGGGCCGGCCGGGCGGCCGGCCGCGAACGGCACGAAGATCACCTTGTAGCCGCTGCGCGGCTTGCGGTTCCACGAGCCGTGCTGGCCGACGAACATGCCGCGCTGGAATTGCGGCGAGAGCGCGTTCGACGTCGAGTACGCAAGCCCGAGCGACGCGGTGTGCGGCCCGAGCGCGTAGTCGGGCACGATCGCCGTGGCGACGAGGTCCGGGCGTGGCGGCTCGACGCGCGCGTCGACGTGCTGGCCGTAGTAGCTGTAGGGCCAGCCGTAGAAACCGCCGTCGCGGACCGACGTCATGTAGTCGGGCACGAGGTCACCGCCGAGTTCGTCGCGCTCGTTGACGGTCGTCCAGAGCGCACCGGTTTCGGGCACCCATGCGAGGCCGTTCGGGTTGCGCAGGCCCGTCGCATACTCGCGCATCGCGCCGCTCTCGCGATCGATCTCCCAGATCGCGGCGCGCCCCTGTTCTTCCGTCATGCCGTGCTCGGCCACGTTGCTGTTGGAGCCCACCGTGGCGTAGAGCTTGCGGCCGTCGGGGCTCGCGATCAGGCCCTTGGTCCAGTGGTGATTGCGCGGACCCGCCGGCAACGCGGCCACCTGCTGCGCGGTCTCCGTCACCCGGCGCTGGCCCGGCCGGTACGGGAAACGGACCACGGCGTCCGAGTTCGCGACGTAGAAATCCTCGCCGACCAGGGCCATGCCGAAGGGCGAATTCAAGCCCTGGACGAACACCTCGCGCACGTCGGCGCGACCGTCACCGTCGGTGTCGCGCAGCAGCGTGATGCGATTCGCGCTCGGCACCGCCGAGCCCGCCTTCTCCATGAAATGCTTCATGACCTTGGCTCGCAGGCCCTTGTTCTCCTCCGGGCGCTCGGGGGCCGCCGTCTCGGCGACCAGCACGTCGCCGTTGGGCAGCAGGTGCAGCCAGCGCGGGTGCTCGAGCTGCAGCGCGAATGCCGTCACGCGCAGCCCGGGCGCGGGGGTCGGTGTGCGTCCTTCGCTCCAGCCGGTGGCGCGTGCCACCGCGACCGTGGGAATCGCTTCGGGCGCCGGAGGAGGCAGCTTCGGTGACGGTCCGATTCCGTCGGCGACGTCGAGCTTGGCATCCGACGCACAGGCCGACAGGCCGAGCAGGAGACAGGCCAGCACTGGGTGGAGTTCGCGACGCACGGTGCGTCTCCTGGAAATGACCTGGGTCGATTACAGCACGGCCCGCCCCACGATCGGCGCAGGTGCGGACAAACGCCGGCGTCGCGAAAAGGCAAAAACTGACAGGGTCAGTGGCGGGTCACGCAGCCAT
>JAJTCR010000213.1 GCA_021325695.1 Steroidobacteraceae bacterium
TTTCGGCCAGCGCCGACTCGAGCTCGGCCGCAAGCTGGCGGTCGCGGACACGGTGCAGGTCGGCGTCCTGGATGCCCTGCGCGATCTGCTCGAGCTCCTGTCGCTGGCGCGCGCGGATCTCCCGGGCGTGGTCGATGGCCTGTTCGCCGCGCGAAATTTCCGCGCCGACCTGGTAGTAGCGCCCCTGCACCTCGGACAGCACCGCGGCCTGCGCGTCGTGCTCCTGTCGCGCACGCTCGATCGCGGCCTCGATCGAGCGCTGTTCGGCGACGGCTGCCTGCAGCGCGAGGTCGCGTTCGTTCAGGATCGCCTGCCTCGCGGTGGATTCACTCTCCACTTCGCGCATCTTGAGCGCGAGCAGCTCGGCGTGCGTCTGCCGCTCTTCCTGCTTGAGCGCCTGGTAGCGACGCGCCGTGGCGGCCTGGCGCTGCAGGTGGCGCAGCTGTTTCTCGACCTCGTCGCGCAGGTCGCCGAGGCGCGCGAGGTTCTCCCGCGTCTGCGCGATGCGACTCTCGGTCTCCTTGCGCTTCTCCTTGTAACGCGAGATGCCCGCGGCTTCCTCGAGGAACGCGCGCATGTCCTCCGCCTTGGCCTCGATCACGCGCGAGATCATGTTCTGTTCGATGATCGCGTAGCTGCGCGAGCCCAGGCCCGTGCCGAGGAACAGCTGCGTGATGTCCTTGCGGCGGCAGCGCACGCCGTTCAGGAAATAGGAGGACTGCCCGTCGCGCGTGACGACGCGCTTGAGCGAGACCTCGGTGTAGTTCGCGTACTCGCCGCTCAGCTTGCCGTCGGCGTTGTCGAAGACGAGCTCGACCGACGCGGTGCCGATGGGCTTGCGCGTGCCGGAGCCGTTGAAGATGACGTCCGCCATCGAGTCGCCGCGCAGGTGCTTGGCGGAAATCTCGCCCATGACCCAGCGGACGGCGTCGATGATGTTCGACTTGCCGCAACCGTTCGGGCCGACCACGCCGACCAGGTTCGTCGGGAAGCCGACCGAGGTCGGATCCACAAACGACTTGAAACCGGCCAGCTTGATCTTGGTCAGGCGCATCAATTCACCCAGGCAAACGGGGGCGGCAGCGGAGCCGGAATTCTAGAAGAATCGGACTCGGCCCACAGCATTTCCAGACGATCCGACCGCGTGTACAAACGGGGCCACCGACATTCGTTTCCGGGGTAGACCGTGGACGTGCCGCCTGTATAATCGCGCGTCCTCCAGAAGGAGCGGGAGTTCGTCGATGTCCGTGAAGAAACCGTCTGCCAAGCCGAGCAAGCCGGCCAAGAAGACTGTTTCTGCCAAGGTTGCGAAGCCGGCGGCGCCCAAGGCAGCCGTCAGGCCGGCGCCGAAGGCGGCTGCCAGGGACAAGACGGCGATTGCGCGCAAGCCCGTCGTCGAGCGGCCGGCAGTGTCCCGTCCCGTCACCAACCTCGCCGCTGCGGAACGCGAACCACGCGACCGGCTCGACGCGGCCGCCGTCGTCGATGCGGCGCGCGCCGACGAGCCCGAATTCGAGATGAGCGCCAGCCTGCTCTCCGGCCCGCGGAACGTCCAGCCCTACCAGATCCGGAAGGGCGAGGAGTACATGAGCAAGGAGCAGCTCGAGCACTTCCGCAGGATCCTGGCGAGCTGGAAGCAGGACCTGATGCAGGAAGTGGATCGAACCGTTCTGCACATGAAGGACGAGGCCGCGAATTTTCCGGATCCGAACGACCGCGCCACGCAGGAATCGGAGTTCAGCCTCGAGCTGCGCACTCGTGATCGGGAGCGCAAGTTGATCCGCAAGATCGACGAGGCACTGAAGCGCATCGAGGACGGCAGCTACGGCTACTGCCTCGAGACGGGCGAACCGATCGGCGTGAAGCGCCTCGAAGCCCGCCCCGTCGCGACACTGAGCGTCGAGGCGCAGGAGCGTCGCGAACGTCGTGAGAAACAGTTCGGCGACCGGGACGACTGGTACCGCTGATCCCCTCGCCTCTCCCACGTCCGCGGGAGAGGTCGCCCAACGGCCCGACGAGGGTCCACCTTCTGCTTCCGTGACAATTGCCACGTCGGCGCACCCGGTCGCCCCACGCGCGCCCGACGGCCCCTACGTGGGTCGGTTCGCGCCCTCGCCCAGCGGCCCCCTGCACTTCGGGTCGCTCGTCGCGGCGGTCGGCAGCTTCCTCGACGCCCGCTCGCACGACGGGCGCTGGCTCGTGCGCATCGAGGACCTCGACCCGCCGCGTGAGAAGCCGGGCGCCGCCGACGACATCCTGCGCACGCTCGAAACCTTCGAACTGCACTGGGATGGGCAGGTGATGCGCCAGAGCGGGCGCAAGGCCGCCTACGCGGCGGCGCTCGTCCGCCTGTCGCAGCGCAACCTGCTCCACGCCTGTGACTGCACACGCTCGGAGATCGCTGCACTGGCCGCGAACCGTGAGCGTCAAGCCGGGCAGGCGGACGATCTGTTCCATCCTGGACAGTGTCCAGTGCATCGCTCGCGGATCGAGCGACCGCCGGGGGTGGCCTGGCGCCTGCGCGTGCCGCGCGGCTTCGTGAGCTTCGACGACCGCAGCCTCGGAGCACAGTCGCTCGACGTGGCCGCGACGGTCGGCAATTTCGTCCTGCGCCGGCGCGACGGGTTCTTCGCGTATCAACTCGCAGTCGTGGTCGACGACGCGCACCAGGCCGTGACCGACGTCGTCCGCGGCTGCGACCTGCTCGCGAGCACCGCGCGACAGATCCTGCTCCAGCAGGCGCTCGGGTTGCCGCGGCCTCGATACCTGCATTTGCCTCTTGCCGTGGACGACAGGGGCCTTAAGCTCTCCAAGTCGGGCGACGCGCCCGCTGCGGGCCGGTGTACCCCCGGCGCACAACTGGTCGCGGTGCTCGAGTTCCTCGGGCAGTCGCCGCCGGAAGCGCTGCGCGGAGCGACGGCGCGCGAGGTGCTCGCGTGGGGACGGGCGCACTGGCGCATGGACGGGTTCGCGGGTCGTGCGGCAGGCACGGCGCCGCTGGGGGCGATCACCGGTGCGGCCGGCTGAGGGATGCAACGAACATGGCGACGACGAAGACAACTACAAGAACGAGGCGTTCGCGCGGCAGCGCCGACGCGACGACCGAAAGCGGCGGCAAGAGCCCCCGGGTCATCCGCAAGTATCCGAACCGTCGGCTCTACGACACCGTCGAGAGTCGCTACGTCACGCTCGCCGACATCCGTCGGCTCGTGGTGGAGCGGATCGACTTCGTCGTGCTCGACCGCAAATCGCAGCAGGACATCACGCGCAGCATCCTGCTGCAGGTGATCGCGGAGCAGGAAGGCGGGGGCGAGTCGCTGATGAGTCGCGACTTCCTCTCGCAGGTGATCCGCAGCTATGGCAGCGGGCTGCACGACTTCGTCGGCCGCTACCTCGACGAGAGCATCCAGCTGTTCGCGAAGGAGCAGCGCGAGTTGCGCGAGCGGTTCAAGAACGTCGTCGGCATCGACCCGCTCGAGACGGTCACTACCGTGGCGCAGAAGAATTACCAGCGCTGGAAGTCGCTGCAGGAAGAGGTATTCGCGCGCCTGACGCGGCCCTTCGGTCGCGACGACCGCGAGCGCAGCGACCAGTGAGTCGGGCGCGCCCCTAGCCGGGCGCTCGGCCCTCGTCGTGGGCCCGCAGGATTCGCAGCTTGCTCGCCTCGTAGATCGCGTCGGACAGCACCCCCTCGCTCCAGAGCCGATGGTGCTCGCGCATCTCGTCTCGCAGGAACTGCTGCTTCGTCTGCGCGGACTGGGCGAGCGCCGCGTCGACGCGCTGCGCGAGTTCGGCGGCGAATGAGCCGTCCGCGCGCGGGCCACCGAGGCGGCCGGCAATCCCGGCGAGCGGCGCGCCGCCATGTACGCTGCGCAATTCCACGACGTGACGCGTACGCAGCAGGCCGACGAGCCCGAGGCCGGCGGCGGCGACCGCGAGGGCGACCGCGGCAGGCCACGTGGCCTGCTGCCAGTGCGCATCACCGAGTTGCGCCGGCAGCCACTGGCTGAGCGCGGCAAGTACTGCGAGGACCGCCGCTCCCTGCCACCAACGCCAGGCGATCCGGCGGCCGACGATCGCGCCGGGATCGACGAAGCGCAGGTCGACGACGTATTTGCAGACCCGGCGACGCGGCTGATGCGAGCGGACCGTCAGTCGATGGTCCGTGGAGAAGGTGAATTCCATTTCTGCGGCGGGAAGCCGCGACTCGAACCGGAACGTCGGTCCGGAGCGGACCGCGAGCGGTCGTTCCGCCACGACCACCTCTTCGGACTCGAGACAGATG
>JAJTCR010000214.1 GCA_021325695.1 Steroidobacteraceae bacterium
ATTGTGCAAGTCCGCCTCGAGCGGGAAGCCTTAAGTGCCGCGGCCTTCCCCAAATATTGCTCTTGTCGAGAGCAATGGCCCGTGACGGCACAGGCGGGTAGCGCCTCTCCTCCTCTCCCTCTGCGCGAGACGCGCAGGCGCCTGCGGGCGCTGCGCCGCGAGCTCCCCGACGACGAACGCGACGCCGCCGAGCGCACGATCCATCGCGAGCTGCGACGACTGAACGTCTGGCAGCCGGGGCGGCGCATCGCGGCCTTCCTCGGCATGCCGGGGGAAGTCGACTTGCGACCGGCCTTCGAGGAGGCGTGGCGTCGCGGTGTGCGGCTGTTCGTTCCTCGCATCCTGAGCCTGCGCCGCGGCGCGATGACCTTCGTGCCGTACGAGCGCGACACGCGACTGCAGCCGAACTGGTTCGGGATCGACGAACCGGTGGTCCCGCTGTCGCGCCGGGTCGGCACGCTGCAGCTCGACACGATCCTCGTGCCGCTCGTCGGTTTCGACTCGCACTGCCACCGCCTCGGCATGGGCGCCGGCTTCTACGACCGGGCGTTGCAGCGCCGGCATGCGGGTCGGCAGCCATTCCATCGACCGCGCCTGATTGGTGTCGCTTACGACGTGCAGCGACTCGAGCGGATCGATCCGGCACCCTGGGACGTCGCGCTCGACATGGTGGTGACCGAGCGCGGCGTGATCCGCCGCGACGACAGCGCCCCCCGCGCTCAGTCTTCCGCGTGAGTGACGGGCGCCCGCCAGCGCCGCATCGCTCGCGACAGGCTGCTCGTCTCCGCAAATCCCAGCAGGCAGGCCACTTCCGCCATCGACAGCGTGGCGTCCTGGATGTATTGCCGGGCGAGGTCCTGGCGGGTCTCGTCGAGCAGCCGGCGAAAGCTGGTGTCGTGCACCCGGAGCCTGCGCTGCAGCGTGCGTCGGCTCAAATTCATCGCGTGCGCCACGACGTCCGCGTCGGCCACTCCTGAAGGCAGCAGGCGTGCGATCTGCAGGCGGACCTGACCGGGGAAATCCGCCACCTCCAGGCTGGCGAGATAGTGGGCGACGTGTTCCCGGTTGAGGCGCAGCAGCTCCTGATTGAACGTGTCCAGCGGCGCGTCGATCTCGTGCGAGCCGAAAACGAGGGCGTCCTGCATCCCTGATTCGACCGGACAACCGAAGAATTCCTCCAGCCGGGTCCATCCTTCGCGCTCGTCGCGGGTCAGGGTCACGCGATGCAGCAACACCGACCCGCTGCGCGCCTGTCGGCAGAGCGTCACGATGGCCGCCATCGCGGCCTGGGTCGCGTGTCCGGCCGCCGTCAGGTGCCTGGAACCGCGGCTCGCGACGACGAGGTCCACTTCGTCGGTTCGATCGACGAGTTCGAGTGCGACGCCCGTCGAGACGACGTGGCAATAGCGCACGAGGTTCGCCAGGGCATCGCGGAGCGATGCACTGGCCAGCGCGGCGTAACCGAGGGCCTGGAACGTCGTGGGGTGCCACAGTCGGCCGACCTCCAGCCCGAAGCACGGATCACGCGTCGCCTGGGCGCCGAGGTGCCAGAGCCGTTGCATCGCGGCGAGCGGGTAGCGCGCATTTGCGTCCTCGACGCGCGCGGACGGCAGACCCGCGCGGCGAAACAATGGCTCGGGCTCGATGCCGCGCTGCTGCAGCGCGCGCGCGATCAGCAGGACCCACGAGGCGAGTGTCGACGAGCCGAGCACACCAATGGCGCGATCGGACAGCGCGTTGGCGCAACCTGCTGTGGTGCTGATCGATTGCACCCTTAACATCTCCGGTTGCATTGCGGCACTCGGGCGCATCTCGCGAGGCCGACCGCCGCGGCCCTGCCGGCGACCGATCATACCCAAAGGAGTCATGGTGCGTATCCCCTGCCCGACTGTGTGGATCTCCCTCGCCGCCCTCGTGGGCGCGGTGGCGGCGCGCCTGTTGCTGGACCCTTTGCTCGGCGACAGCCTGCCGCTCGTCACTCTGTATGCCGCGGTGGCCGTCGTCGCGTGCCTGACCGGTCATCGCGCGGCTCTGGCGGTCGCCGTCCTCGGTTACCTGGCGTGCCACGTGCTGTTCCTGACGCCACGGGGCGTGCTCGATTTCTCCACGACCCGTGACGTCGCCGGGGTTCTGGCGTACCTGTGCACCGTCCTGATCATCGTTTTCATAGCGCAGCGCCTGCGCCAGGCGCGGGACGCCGCCAGCAGGGACGGCGACCTGTTGCAGACCACGCTGGCGAGCATCGCCGAAGCGGTGATCACGACCGACTCGGACGGGCGGGTGACGTACCTGAATGCCGCCGCAGAACGCTTGACCGGCTGGACCAACGACGATGCCGTGGGACAACCGGTCGCCCAGGTGGCGCGCGTCGTCGATGAAGCCAGTGCGACGGACATCGAGAACCCTGCGCTACAGGCACTGCGCGTCGACACTGCCGTCATACTGCAACCCGGCGCCGCGGTCGTCGCCCGCGACGGTCGCACGCTCACGCCGGTCGAGGACAGCGCCAGCCCGATCAAGGACCAGGCAGGCCGCACCCGCGGTTGCGTGCTGGTGGTCCGCGACACGACGGACCAGCGGCGGCTCGAGGTCGAGAAGGCCCTCGGACTGGCATCGACCCGGCTCCTCGCGTCGATCGTCGAGTCTTCGGACGATGCCATCCTGAGCAAATCCCTGGACGGGACCATCCGCAGCTGGAATGCGAGTGCGCAGAGGCTGTTCGGTTACACCGAAGCCGAGGCGATCGGTGCAAACATCTCGCTGATCATTCCAGCCGAACGCCTCGCGGAAGAAGCGGAGATCATCGAGCGGCTCAAGCAGGGGCAGAGGATCGAGCACCTCGAGACGGAGCGATGCCATCGCGACGGACGCCGCATCCCGGTGCAGGTGTCCGCCTCGCCGCTCCGCGACCAGGACGGAAATGTAGTCGGTGTCTCCTCGATCGCGCGCGACGTGACCGAGCGGCGCCGGGTCGAGCAGGACAGGCAGCGGTTCGTCACGCTCGTCGAGAACAGCACGGACTTCATCGGCATCTGTGACCTCGACGGCATCCCGATCTACGTCAACCCCGCGGGCCTGCAGATGGTGGGACTGGCCGGCATCGAGGAGGCACGGCGCACTCACGTGCGCGATTTCTTCCTGCCGGCAGACCAGGGGCGCGTCATGGACGAGCTGTTCCCCAGGGTCGTCGAGCACGGACACGGCGAACTCGAGGTGCGGTTCCGCAACTTCCGGACCGGCGCGACGCGGTGGATGGCCTACAAGGTCATCGCGCTCGCGGACGAGAACGGGCGCCGGGTCGGGTTCGCAACCGTCAGCCAGGACGTCACGGAGCGGCGCCGACTCGAGGAGAGCCTGCGGTCCCTCGCCGCGGAGCTGTCGGAAACCGATCGTCGCAAGGACGAATTCCTGGCCACGCTCGCACACGAGCTGCGCAACCCGCTCGCGCCGCTCAGCAGTTCGCTCGACCTCCTGACGCGCGCGCGCGGCGACGCGGCCGTCGTGCAATCGACGATCGGCATCATGAGCCGGCAGACAAAGCAACTCGTGCGCCTCGTCGACGACCTGCTGGACGTAAGCCGCATCACGCACGGTCGACTCGACCTCAAGAAGGACCGGATCGCGCTCGAGGCCGTGCTCGAGCAGGCGGTCCAGGCCTGCGCACCGCTGGCGAACGCGGCGGGCCACGACGTGAGGGTGACGCTGCCGGAGAGGCCGCTGCACCTGCACGCGGATGCCGCGCGGCTGATCCAGGTGTTCGCGAACCTGCTGACCAACAGCTGCAAGTACACGCCGCCCGGCGGCAGGATCACCGTCGACGCCGGCCAGGCAGGCAACTACGCGGTCGTCACGATCGAGGACACGGGAGTCGGCATTCCGCACGACAAGCTGGAAAGCATCTTCGACCCCTTCACGCAGATCGATCGCGAGGCCGGCCGATCCAACGGCGGTCTCGGCATCGGGTTGACCCTCGTCAAGCGGCTCGTGGAGATGCACGGCGGCTCCGTGGAGGCCTGCAGCCCGGGTCGCGACCTGGGCAGCCGGTTCGTCGTCCGGCTGCCCGCGATGGTCGACGACCCTGGGCATTCGTTGGAGCGACCGCCTGAGCAGCCGCAGGTCGCAGCCAGCCGTCGCATCCTGGTGGTGGACGACAACGAGGACGCCGCGGCGACGCTGGCCATGCTGCTCGAGCTCAACGGGCACCGGACGCTCGTGGCACATGATGGCAGTGCGGCACTCGATGCCGCGGACGTGCACCAGCCGGACCTCGTGCTGCTC
>JAJTCR010000215.1 GCA_021325695.1 Steroidobacteraceae bacterium
GCAGCACGTCCGCCATGCGGGCGGAGTCGTACTCGTTCATCTGGCAGCCGAAGGTCTTGAGGTATACGCGCGGCATCGTCGTTCGCCGTGGGTCGGACGTGGGCCCGTGACTCAGAACGGGATATCGTCGTCGAATGGCGATTCCTCAGCGGGCGCACGGCTCGCGCTGCCTGCGCCGGCCGGAACCGCGCGCGAGGGCGCATCGGTGCCGCTCCTGGAGTAATCGCCGCCCCCGCCGCCGCCGGCGCTGCCGCCCGGTCGACCGCCGAGCATCTGCATCTCGTTGGCGTTGATCTCGGTCGTGTAGCGGTCGCGGCCTTCCTTGTCCTGCCACTTGCGGGTGCGCAGCTTGCCCTCGATGTACACCTGAGAGCCCTTCTTCAGGTACTCGGCGGCGATCTCCGCGAGGCGATCGTACATGACGATGGTGTGCCACTCGGTCTGCTCGCGTTGCTCGCCCGTCTGCTTGTCCTTCCAGCTTTCCGACGTCGCCACGCGCAGGTTGGTGACCGCCTTGCCGTTAGGCATGTAGCGGGTTTCGGGGTCCTGCCCGACATTGCCGATCAGGATGACTTTGTTGACGCCGCGTGCCATGAGGGGAGCCTTGTGGGTTGGGATTTTTCGGGAAAGGTCGGCTATTTTACGGCAAGCTGCGGCTCGCCGCGTCGCCCTGATAACGGCCGGATTCAGCCGGAAATCGAGGCTTCGGGCGCCGGTTCGCCCGAGCGCCCGGCGAGCAGCACCCAGGCGAGGGCGATGCCCGCGCAGCCCCAGAAGACGCCCGAGATGCCGAACTGTCGCAACAGCAGGCCGCCCACCGTGCCGCCGAAGAACGCCCCGAGAAACTGCGCGGTGGCAAAGACCCCGAGCGCGGCACCGCGGTCGGCCGCGGGCGCCGCCTGGGTCAGCAGGGCGGGCAGCCGGGCCTCCAGGTAGTTGAACGCGGCGAAGAACAGCGTCAGGGCGCCCAGCACCACCCAGAGGTGGCCGTGGTCGAGGCCCAGGATGGCCTGTGACAGGCCCGCCAGCGCGACCGACAGCACGAGCAGGCCCCCACCCGTGGCCGGTCCGCTGCGCTCCGTGAGCAGCACGAGCGGCACCGTGCCGGCGATCGAGGCGACGAACACGCCCAGGTAGACCTGCCAGTGTTCGGCGCTCGGCAGGCCCAGATCGTCCAGCAGCACCTGGGGCACCGACAGGAAGGTCGCGGTCATGATCGCGTGCAGCGCGAACATGCCGAAGTACAGCGGGCGCAGCTGCGAGCGCCGGACGAGCTCGAGCAGGCCGGAGAGCTTGCGCCCCTCCGCGCCGCCTTGGCGCTGCGGCTCGCGTGGCACGGCGAAGTGCAGCAGTGCGACGCCGAGCAACGCCATCGCGAGCATGACTCCGAAGATGCCCGGAACGCCGATCGCGGCGTCGAGCGCCGGCGCGGCGATCAGCGCGAGCACGAACGAGAGTCCGATGCTGATGCCGACGACGGCCATTGCGCGCGTGCGCACGTCGCTGCGCGTGAGGTCCGCCATCAGGGCCGTGACCGAAGCGGACACCGCACCCGCACCCTGCACGGCGCGGGCGATCGTGAGCAGTACCACGGACTGCGCGAACACGCCGAGCACTGAACCGGCGGCGTAGAAAGCCAGTCCGAGCGTGATCAACGGCTTGCGGCCGTAACGGTCCGACCAGCGGCCGAACGGGATCTGCAGCAGCGCCTGCGTGAGGCCGTAGGCACCCATCGCCAGCCCGAGCAGCACCGGCGAATAGTCGGGCAGCGAGCGGGCATACAGCGCCAGCACCGGCAGCAGCAGGAACATCCCCAGCATGCGCGAGGCGTAGATCGCGGCCAGCGCGCCGACCGACCGGCGTTCGACAGCGTTCATCGCCGGCCTCTGGACGTCATCGCGGGGTCGGATGGTCTTTGCCTCGAAACGGGAGCGTTGCCTATATTAGCAGGCTGCCCAACGGCGACCGCACGAGCCCCTAGACCCGATCGATGACGAACATGACCAGCACCATGACGGCGACCACGACGGCGATGGCATGGACGTGATCCGCATCCGCGGCGCACGCACGCACAACCTGCGCGGCATCGACCTCGACCTGCCGCGCGACCGGCTGATCGTGATCACCGGTCTGTCGGGCTCCGGCAAGTCGTCGCTCGCCTTCGACACGATCTACGCCGAGGGCCAGCGTCGCTACGTCGAATCGCTGTCGGCCTACGCGCGGCAGTTTCTCTCGGTCATGGAGAAGCCGGACGTCGACCACATCGAGGGGTTGTCGCCCGCGATCGCGATCGAGCAGAAGGCCACATCGCACAATCCGCGGTCCACCGTCGGCACCGTCACCGAGATCTACGACTACCTGCGCGTGCTGTACGCACGCGCGGGCGTGCCGCGCTGTCCCGAGCACGGCCAGGACCTGGCGGCGCAGACCGTCACGCAGATGGTCGACCAGGTGCTCGCGCTGCCCGAGGGCACGAGCGTGCTGTTGCTCGCGCCGATCGTGCAGGACCGCAAGGGCGAGCACGCGGAGGTCCTCGAGCACCTGCGCAGCCAGGGATTCGTGCGGGCCCGCATCGACGGCACGCTCTACGAACTCGACGAGCGCCCGGCGCTCGACCCGCGCAAGCGTCACTCGGTCGAGGCCGTGATCGACCGGCTCAAGGTGCGTCCCGACGCCGGGCAGCGACTCGCCGAATCGTTCGAGACCGCGCTCACGCTTGCGCAGGGCACCGCGCGGCTCGCCTTCCACGACGAGCCCGCGCGCGAGCCGCTGCTGTTCTCGAACCGGTTCGCCTGCACGATCTGCGGCTACAGCCTCACGGAGCTCGAACCGCGGCTCTTTTCGTTCAACAACCCGAATGGGGCCTGCGGCACCTGCGGCGGGCTCGGCTTGCAGGAGTTCTTCGACCCCGCGCGCGTCGTCGTGAACCCGAGCCTGTCGCTGGCCGGCGGCGCGATCCGCGGCTGGGACCGTCGCAACGCCTACTACTTCCAGCTGATCCAGTCGCTCGCGCGTCACTTCCGCTTCGACATCGAGGCGCCGTGGCAGGAATTGCCCGAGGCCGTGCGCCACGCACTGCTCTGGGGCAGTGGCGAGGAGAAGATTGCATTCCGCTACTTCGACGCGAAGGGCGCGCAGACCCGGCGCACGCACGCATGGGAAGGCATCCTGCCGAACCTCGAGCGGCGCTACCGCGAGACCGAGTCGGCCACCGTCCGCGAGGAACTCGCCAAATACCGGGGCACGCGTCCCTGCGTCGACTGCGGCGGCAGCCGGCTCAACCAGGCCGCGCGCAACGTGTTCGTCGCGGGGCGCGCCCTGCCGTCGGTTGCCGCGCTCTCGATCGCCGAAGCGCGCACGTTTTTCGACAATCTCGAAATCGAGGGCTGGCGTGGCGAAATTGCCGCGCGGCTCGTGCGCGAAGTCGCCGATCGGCTCACGTTCCTGAGCGACGTCGGCCTCGATTACCTGTCGCTCGACCGCAGCGCGGAAACGCTCTCGGGCGGCGAGGCGCAACGCATCCGGCTCGCCAGCCAGATCGGCTCCGGCCTGGTCGGGGTCATGTACATCCTCGACGAGCCCTCGATCGGACTGCACCAGCGCGACAACCAGCGGCTGCTCGACACGCTCGTGCGCCTGCGCGACCTCGGCAATACGGTGCTCGTGGTCGAGCACGACGAAGAAGCGATCCGGCAGGCCGACTACGTCGTGGATCTCGGGCCGGGCGCGGGTTCGCACGGCGGGCTCATCGTCGCCCAGGGCACACCCGACGCCGTGGCGGCCAATGCCGATTCGCTGACCGGCGCGTACCTGAGCGGTCGCCGTTGCATCGCGGTGCCGAAACAGCGGCGGGTCGAACAGCCCGGCAAGGCGATGCGGATCGTCGGCGCGACCGGCAACAACCTGCGCGGCGTCACTGCGACGTTCCCGCTCGGGCTGATGACCTGCGTGACGGGCGTGTCGGGCTCGGGCAAGTCGACGCTCGTGATCGACACGCTGTACCGGCACGCGGCGGGCGCCATGCAGGAGTCGGCAGGCGAGCCCGCGCCGTGCACAGGCGTCGAGGGCCTCGACCAGATCGACCGCGTGATCGACATCGACCAGTCGCCGATCGGCCGCACTCCCCGCTCGAACCCGGCGACGTACACCGGGATCTTCGGCCCGGTCCGTGAGCTGTTCGCGGAGGTGCCCGAAGCGCGTGCGCGCGGCTACGACCCGGGTCGCTTCAGCTTCAACGTGCGTGGCGGGCGGTGCGAGGCCTGCGAAGGCGACGGCGT
>JAJTCR010000216.1 GCA_021325695.1 Steroidobacteraceae bacterium
CGGCATGCCCGTGGTCGGGCGCGGCCGACCGCTCTCGGTCCGGCTCGGACCGGGCCTGCTCGGCGGCATCTTCGACGGACTGCTGCGGCCGCTGACGGGCACGGACGACTTCCAGGTGCAGCCAGGGTTCAACGTCGCGCTGCAGGTGCGCTGCAAACTCGAGTTCGGCGTGCGCGCGGGCGACACCATGGAACCCGGCGCTGCGTTCGCGACCGTCATCGCACCACGCGCGCAGGCGCTGCTCGTGCCGCCGTGGGTGCGGGGCACCGTCGAGCGCGTCGCCGCGAACGGTGAGTACGGCGAAAAAGACGTCCTGCTCGACGTGCGGGCCGACGACGGCACGCGCCACGAACTGCGCATGCACCACGACTGGCCCGTGCGCAAGGCCCGACCGGTCCGCGAGCGCCTCGGTGCACACGCGCCGATGATCACGGGACAGCGCATCCTCGACACGCTGTTCCCGGTCGCGCGCGGCGGCCGGGCCGCGTTGCCCGGCGGCTTCGGCACCGGCAAGACCGTGCTGCAGGAAGCGCTCGCGAAGTGGTGCGACGCCGACGTGATCGTGTACGTCGGCTGTGGCGAGCGCGGCAACGAGATGGCGGAAGTGCTCGACGAGTTCCCGCGGCTCGAGGACCCGCGCACCGGCCGGCCGCTGGCCGAGCGCACGGTCATCATCGCCAACACCTCGAACATGCCCGTCGCCGCGCGCGAGGCGAGCATCTATACGGCGATCACGGTCGGCGAGTACTTCCGCGACCAGGGCCTGAACGTGGCGCTGATGGCCGACTCGACGAGCCGCTGGGCCGAGGCCCTGCGCGAGGTGTCGGGCCGGCTCGGCGAGCTGCCCGGCGAGGCCGGCTACCCGGCCTACCTGAGCTCGCGGCTGGCGGAGTTCTACGAGCGCGCCGCGCGCGTGACGACGCTCGCGGGCGGCGAAGGGTCGGTTACGATCATTGGCGCGATCAGCCCGCCGGCGGGCGACTTCTCCGAGCCCGTGACGCTGCACACCAAGCGCTACGTGCGCTGCTTCTGGGCGCTCGACCGGCAGCGCGCGCAGGCACGCTTCTACCCGGCGATCCACCCGCTGCTGTCGTACGGCTCGGACACCGGCGAGCTTGCGGAGTGGTGGCGCGCCGCGGGCAACCCCGACTGGATGACGCAGCGCCAGCGTGCGCTCGGCTTGCTCGAGGCGCAGTTGCACCTCGAGCGCATGGCGCGCATCGTGGGGCGCGACGCCCTGCCGGCGCAGCAGCAGACCAAGCTGCTCTGCGCGGAACTCGTCAACGAGGGCTTCCTGCGCCAGTCGTCGTTCTCGAAGGTGGACCGCTACTGCTCGCCGCCGCGACAGGTCGCGATGCTCGCGGTGCTGCTGCACTTCATGGACCGCGCCGAAGCTGCCGTGGCCGCGGGGTTGCCGCCCGCGAAGCTCGCCACGCTGCCCATGCTGCGGCAGCTGCAGCGCCTCGGGGAGGAATTCGGCGAGGACGACCTGCTGCGCCTCAGGCAACTGCCGCGGCAGATCGACTACGAGTTCGACCAGCTGCAAGGTTCCGGGGTGCCTGCCCATGCTCGCTGACCTGTTGCTCGAGAACGCCGTCACCCGCATCGAGGGCCCGTTGCTGTTTGCGCGGCGCGAAGCGCGCGTGGGGCTGAATTCGGCGGTCGAGGTGCTCGCCGACGGCGAGCCGCCGCGGCTCGGCCGCGTGGCCGCGCTGGACGATGCGACGATGGTGATCGAGGTGCTCGAGGCCACCGCCGGCCTCACGCTCAGCGGCACGCGCGTGCGCGTCCACCCGGAGCCGCTGTTGTTCGGCGTCGGGCCGCACCTGCTCGGGCGCGTGTTCGACAGCGTCGGCCGGCCGCTCGACGGTGGCCCGCCGGTCGCCGCGAAAGCCCGCATGCGGATCGAGGGCCTGGCGATCAACCCGGCCTGGCGCGCGTTGCCGCGCGACTTCATCGAGACCGGGGTCGCGACGATCGACGTGATGAACAGCCTCGTGCGCGGACAGAAGCTGCCGCTCTTTTCGGTGGGGGGCCTGCCGCACGACCGGCTCGCGGCCGAAATCGCGCAACGCGCGCGCCTGCGCGGCGCGGGCAGCGAGGAAAGCTTCGCGGTCGTGTTCGCGGGCATCGGCGTGCCGCACGACCCCGCCGAGCAGTTCCGCCTCGCGATGGAGTCGAGCGGCGCGCTCGGCCACACGGCCATGTTCCTGAACCTTGCCGACGAGCCGGGCATGCAGCGCCTGCTCACGCCGCGCTACGCGCTCACCGCCGCCGAGTACCTCGCATTCGAGGAAGGCCGTCACGTGCTGGTGATCCTCACCGACATGACCAACTACTGCGAAGCGCTGCGCGAAGTGTCCGCGAGCCACGGCGAGATCCCCGGCCGCAAGGGCTACCCGGGCTACATGTACTCCGACCTCGCCTCGCTGTACGAACGCGCCGGCTGCATCCGCGGCCGGCCCGGCACGCTCACGCAACTGCCGATCCTGACCATGCCGGGCGACGACATCGGCCATCCGATTCCCGACCTGACCGGCTACATCACCGAAGGCCAGATCGTGCTCGACCGCGAACTCGACCGGAAGGGCATCTATCCGCCGGTCAAGGTGCTGCCGAGCCTCTCGCGCCTGATGGACGCGGGCATCGGCGCGGGCTTCACCGACCCGGACCACCCCGGGCTCGCACACCAGCTGTTCGCGGCCTACGCACGCGCGCTGCGCATGCGGGTGCTCGCAAGCGTCATGGGCGAGCAGGGACTGCCCGAGGCGGATCGCAAGTTCCTCGCCTTCGCCGACCGCTTCGAGCGCCGTTTCGTGCACCAGGAGCGTGCGCTGACGCTCGAAGAGAGCTTCGAGTCGGGCTGGGACGTGCTGCGCGGGCTGCCGCACGGCGAGCTGACGCGCCTGTCGAACGCCCAGATCGACCGCCACCTCGAGCCGGCGAGGGCGGCGGCCGATGCCTGAAGTCGGCGAGGTCGCGGCCACGCGCGTGGCGCTGCTCGAGCTGCGCGACGACCGCCGGCTCATCCAGGAAGGCTATGACCTGCTGGATGAAAAGCGCGTGCTGCTCGCGACGGAGACGCTGCGTGAGCTGCGCGAGCACCTGGCGGCGCAACAGGAGATCGACGCAGGCTGGACTGCCGCACGCACCGCGCTGGCGGCGGCCATCGAGGTCCACGGCTTCGACGACCTCACGGTCGAGCCGCCGTGCCCGCTCGACGGCGCATTGCTCCGGGTCGACACGCGCTCGTTCCTGGGCATTCCGCTCGGCGAGGTGCACCTCGAGGACGTCGTGTGCCGGCCGGCGGACCGTCCGGTGCGCGAGACGCCGGAACTGCGTCGGTGCGCGGAAATCTTTCGACGGCTGGTGCTCGCCCTCGTCCGGCAGGCCGCGCGGGCCGCGAACCTGCGTCGGCTCGTGGCCGAGTACCGCCGCACGGAACGACGCGCCCGGGCGCTCGAGAACGTGCTGTTGCCCGAGATCGACCAATCGCTGCACTTCATCGAAGAACAGCTCGACGCGGTCGACCAGGAAGAGGCCGTGCGGGTCCGCAACGCGGCCCCGCGTCGCTGAGCGTATCGTCCTCCCACGAGCAATGGACTTGACCGGCAGCCCGGCCGGTCGTTAGGGTCCGCCGCTCTGATCCCCGGGAGGAGCGCATGGTCAAGGAAGCCGTCAATCCGCTCGAGCCGCGCTACGAGGACCTGGGCGGCGACGGCTTCGGACGCAGTGCGCGCCGGCTGTTCCTGGCCACCCGGCCCAAGTTCCTGACGGCTTCGGTGCTGCCGGTGCTCGTGGGCACGGCCTGGGGCGCGACCGTCGCGGGCAGGCTCGACCTGCTCGCAGCCGTGATTGCACTGCTGGCAACCGCGCTGGTGCACGGGGCGAGCAACGTGATCAACGACGTGGGCGACGAGGTGACCGGCACCGACCGCGACAACCTCGAGCGCATCTACCCGTACACCGGCGGCTCGCGCTTCATCCAGAACCGCGTGATGACCGTGACCGAGATGAGCCGCTGGGGCTGGACGCTGATCGGCGTCGCCTGCGTGCTCGGGGCCGTGCTCGCCCTGCTCAAGGGGCCGTGGGTCATCGCGCTCGGCATCGGCGGCATCTTCATCGCCTGGGCCTATTCGGCGCCCTCGCTGCAGTTGAGCGGCAAGGGCGTCGGCGAATTCTTCCTGATGATCGCGTTCGGGTTGCTGCCGGCCGGCGGCGCCGCGTGGCTGCAGAGCGGCGTCTTCGACCTCGCAGCCGTGCTGATGGCCATC
>JAJTCR010000217.1 GCA_021325695.1 Steroidobacteraceae bacterium
CCTTGCCGTTGATGCGGAAATTGCTGGCCACGGCCAGTGGCAGCTCAAAGGTACCGATGACGTTTTCGATCATCCCGTCGGCCGCGGCGCCCGGCAGTGCGCCGGGCTTTGCGAGCAGCTCGAGGTCAGCCGCCGGCGCAAACCCGGCTTCGGCGAGCGCACGCAGGCGCTGCGCGGGAGACATCGACCGGAAGTTCGGGAGCCGTGAATCGAGACTCATGATCGTTCCTCACGACGAAATGGCCGCGTCGCGCGCGCGCGGACGCCGGTCGCGCAACAGCACCGAACGCAGGAATGCGACACCGTCGTCGACGGCCTCGTTCGCGAGACGCGATACGGCCACGGCCTCGATGAAACTGTGCGGCGCGCCGGGATACACCTTCGCCTGGACTTGCACCCCCGCCTCGAGAAGTCGGCCTGCCATCAGCAGGTTCTGTTCAGCCAGGATGTCGCATTCGGCGATCACCAGGAACACGGGCGGCAGCCCATGCAGCGGCGCAAGCGCGGTGGTCGCATAGGGATCGCGCCGGTCGCCAAGATGGCCGATGTAGTTGTCCCAGAACGTGTCGACCTCGTTGGACGTGAGCATGTCCTCGTCGGTGCCATAACGTTGCCGCGAAGCCGGTGAGCAATCCGGCGTCGAGCCGCCGTAGATGCTCAGGACACCTTTCACCAGGCCAGCATGACCGGCGTCTCGCAGGCGAAGCACGGCACCCATCGAGAGATTTCCACCCGCGGAATCGCCCCCGATGGCAATCCGCGTGCCGTCCAGGGCGAGCGTGCTCCCCTGTTCGTGCAGCCAGTGCACGACGGCGACCACCTGGTTCAATGCGGTCGGGTAGCGCGCCTCGGGTGAGAGCGCGTAGTCGACGCCCACCACGGTCATGCCGCCACGGTGTGCAAACTCCCGCATGACCCGATCGTGCGTGTCCAGGCTGAACAACGCCCAGCCGCCGCCGTGCATGAAAACGAATGTGGGCTTGCTGCGACCCGGCGCTGGATCGTAGATGCGCAGTCGGACGGGGCCGGCCGCCGTTCTTGCGAGCACGTCGCGAGTCTCGGCGATGGTCGGGCCGCCCCGGACCCAGGGCGCGCGCGTGAGTTCGGCGATTTCGCGCCGTTGCGGCCAGGTCAACTCACGGCCGGCGCTCAGTTCCCGGCCCCTGGCGATGACGTCGTCGATGAACTGCTTGATCTCCGGATCGAGCGGGCGTGGCGGTGGTTGACTGCTGGGCAGCGCACGTGAGGGCCGCGAAGCGGCGAAGCGGCGCATCCATCGTGACAGCGGGACCTGGTCCTTGATGTCCAGCGCACGCAAGACGTCGGCAAACACGTCGTCGCTCTCGTCCTGGCCCAGTTTGAAACAGCTTCGAGTCGTGAGGATGCGCGCGTCGAACCCGACGATGCCGGTCACGAGCTTCTCGTAGCGCCCATCCATC
Source organism: Steroidobacteraceae bacterium (assembly GCA_021325695.1). Classification (GTDB taxonomy): domain Bacteria; phylum Pseudomonadota; class Gammaproteobacteria; order Steroidobacterales; family Steroidobacteraceae; genus RPQJ01. Next base: position 1,440 of record JAJTCR010000217.1, read on the forward strand.
TCCTCGCTCCGCCACGGCGCCGGCCGGTTCGCCTCCATCTGGGCCACCAACGTTTCGAGCACGCGATCCGCCCCGGCTCGCTCGCTGCGAAACCGGATCTCCACGTCGAACATCACGCTCGCGTGGTTCCAGGTCGGGGCACGGGTCCGGTCCCGCAGCCAGGAGGGTGAAATGTAGCCTTGCGGACCGATCAGCAGGACCGTGGCTCGAGGACTGGCGGTGAGCGCCTGGACCTGTGGATTTTCCCGGGGGAGATGACCCGAGAGAGAACGTGGAATGCCATCGTCATCGCACACGAGCTGCACCGGCAGCGCCGTCGCCTGTTGCGCACCCGGAGCGCCAGAGACGATCCATGCCAGGGGTTGCTCGTGCACCAGGGCACGGATGTCGTCGGCGTTACGAGGCTCGAATCGGTCGCTCATGGCTGATCGTCGTTGGAGGTCGTGAATGAAAAGTGGCAACTCGGGCAGCACTGTGCTCGGGCCAGCGATCTGCCCAGGGCAGCGCTGCTTCGAGCTCGAAGGCAAGCGCAAGGAGTACGTCCTCCTGCGCGCGATCGGCAGCCAGCATGCTGCCGATGGGCAGGCCATCGCCGCTCTGGAACAGCGGCAGCGAAATTGCCGGCGTGCCGGCCATGTTCTGCAGCGGCGTGTAGGCGACCCACTCGAACATGGACCGCAGCAGCCGCTCCGCGGGCACCGTCGGCCCGTAGGTGCCCAGCAACGGCGGCGGTGCGCTCACTACCGCGGACAGCACGACGTCGAACCGGGCAAAGAACCGCGCGAGCTGGGCGGGCAATCGCGCGATCTGCTGATATGCGCGCTCGAGCGCCGACACCGGCAGCTGCTCGGCACGCAGACCCAGAGACACCGTCCACGGCTCGATCAGGTCCTCCAGGCAACCGCCGCCCCGCAGTGCGCGAATCGCATCGACGCAGTCCGCACCGACGTGCGACCACAGGTCCTCGAAGGACTCCATGAACGCGTGTCCGTCGAGTGGCCAGGTGCTTCGCTCGACCACGTGCCCGAGTCCTGCGCAAAGATCCGCCGTCGATGCCACCGCACGCGCGACGTCGGCGTGTGGATCCTGCCCTCTCAATCCGCGTTCGATCACCGCGATGCGCAGGCGTCGTGCCGACGGTCCGGTCACGATCGGACGTTTCGGATCGCAGTGAGTCGCGGCAAAACCCCACGCGACGTCCCGCACGCTGCGCGCGTGCAGGCTGTCCGCGACCAGCAGGTCCTCGATTGCGTGACGCGCCCGCGCACGTACGGTGCTGCCCCGCCCCGGCTTCAGTCCGACGACGCCGCAACAGGAGGCTGGCAAGCGGATCGAGCCGCCGCCGTCGCTGCCGTGTGCGAGTGGCACGAGCCCGGCCGCGACGGCAGCGGCCGCACCACCGCTGGAACCGCCGGTCGAATGCTCGAGCGACCACGGATTGCGTGTCACCGGCCCGGCGAGCGGCTCGGTGGAAGCCAGCAGGCCGAACTCCGGCATCGCCGACTTTCCGAGTGCCACCAACCCGGCTCGCCGCAAGCGCTGCACGTAGGGATACCCGTGCCGTACCGCTTCGCGACTGCGGCTGCGCGAACAGGAGCGCGTCGGCATGCCGGGGTAATCGAGCGAGTCCTTTGGCAGCCACGGCACGCCTCGCATCGGGCCGTCGCCCTGCTGGAGAGCGTCGGCTTCGGCCCGTGCCAGATCGGGGTCGTAGTGACTGAGCGCGCGTACCGTCGGATCGAGCGCCTCGATGCGCAGAATGGCAGCCGCGGTCAGCGCCTCCACCGGAAGTTCGCCGTTGCGCACGAGTTGCACCTGGTCGTGCGCATCCAGCCGTCCGAGTGCCAAGGCCTCGTCCAGTGATACCTCGCGGCTGGTCATCCGACGAGGCTTCCCGAGAGCTCCGCGGTCGCGGCGGTCTGCCGGCCCTGCGCACGCGGCTTGCCGTAGAGCACGTAGATCGCGAACCCGATCGCCAGGTAGGTGATGAGCAAACCGGCAGGCAACCATTCGCCGTGACGGACCTGGCCGACCAGGTCGAGCACGACGGGCAGCATCATCATGAGACTGACGGCGACGGCAAGCACGGGCACCGTGCCGAACCAGATGCCGCTGATCCAGACACCGCCGAGTGGCACGCGAAATCGCCCCGCCCTCTCCGGCTCGCGACTGCGCAGGTCGATCAGGCTGATCGCCACCGTCGCGAACGTGACCGACACCCCCAGGGAGATCATGTCGGCCAGCACGGAGATCGGAAGCAGCGAGGCACCGAGCGCCGCGAGGCTGGCGAGCGCGATGTTTGCTTTCCACAGGCTGTTGCGCGTCGGGTGCACGGCGCAGAACAGGCCTGGCAGGTAGCCGTCGTTGGACATCGCGTAGCAGACACGTGAATGACCGAAGGCATTGGCCAGGAGCACCGAGCCCAGGCCGGCGAGCGCTCCCACCTTGATCAGCGTGGCGAAAGCGGGCCACCCGATGCGATCGACCGCGAGTGCGATAGGATCGGCGACGCCGAGTTCGCGGAACGGCACCACGCCGGTCAACACCGTTGCGACGGCCACGTACAGCAACGCGCAGATGGCCAACGACCCGAGTATCCCGACCGGCACGTCTCGATGCGGGTTGCGCGTCTCGGCGGCGGCCGTCGAGACCGTCTCGAAGCCGAGGAATGCGAAGAACAGCAAAGAGGTGGCACGCGCGATGCCTTCCCAGCCGTAGCTAAACCCGCCTTCGTTCGGCGGCACGTACGGCTGCAGGTTCGCGGGATCGATGGCGTGCGCACCGGCCAGCACGAATCCGACCAGCACGAGTACCTTGACCACCACCAGCACGG
>JAJTCR010000218.1 GCA_021325695.1 Steroidobacteraceae bacterium
CTGCTTGGCCAGGTCCGCGTTCAACGTGCGGAACTGCTGTTGGCCGTCGGGCAGCTCCTCCTCCGAGAAAATCGCTTCGGCCGGGCACTCCGGCTCGCAGAGCGTGCAGTCGATGCACTCGTCCGGGTCGATCACCAGCATGTTCGGGCCTTCGTGGAAACAGTCCACCGGGCAGACTTCCACGCAGTCCATGTACTTGCACTTGATGCAGTTTTCCGTGACGACGAAGGTCATCGGGACTTCTCCGGACGAATCGATGTGGGAGCGCGAATCAAAACGCGAATCGTACCTAACCAGCCGGTTTCCTGTAATCCAGCGCGGTGAAATGATGCCCTTCGACACCGCGCCGACGGTCCTCGAAATAGCGCCTGAGCGCGAATTCCACGCTGCGGAACGCGATGTCCTGCCACGGTATCTCCGCTTCGTCGCAGAGACGCACCTCGAGACTTTCCGCAGTTGCGCCGAACCGTGGCTCGTGCATGCGCGCGCGGAACATCACGTGGACCTGGTCCGCGTGCAGTACGTGCACGACGGCGAGCAGCGAACCGATCTCCACCTGCGCCAGCGCCTCCTCGAGCGTTTCGCGCCGCGCGCCTTCCTGCGTGGTCTCGCCGTTCTCCATGAAGCCTGCCGGGATGGTCCAGTACCCGCAACGCGGCTCGATTGCGCGCTTGCAGATCAGGATGCGGCCGTCGTACTCGGGCACGCAGCCGACGACGAGCTTCGGATTCTGGTAATGCACCACCCCGCAGGCGTCGCAGACATAGCGCGGCAGGTGGTCGCCTTCGGGCGTGCGCAGGGTGACCAGTTGGCCGCAGCTTGAACAGAACTTCATCTGGAGATAGAGACCGCGCGGCAGGGACCTTGGTGCCGGGAGAGGGAATCGAACCCTCACGGTGTCGCCACCGCCGGATTTTGAGTCCGGTGCGTCTACCAGTTCCGCCATCCCGGCCAGGAGGGCTGCGAAGCTTAACCGATGTCGCGCGAGAGGGCGGAATGCGCGCCCGATCATGGGGTTATGTGAGCAGCGACGACCAGGACGGGGGCGGTCCGAGCCCATGCGGAACCCTGCCGGCGACGGAACTCGAGCCCCTGCGCCCGGTCAGACGCACGGCCCGCCCCGCGGCAAGCGCCCCCCAGTCGAGGAAACCGATCAGATGCGACGAAGCCTGCGCCGCCGCCTCGCCGCGATCTTCGTCCTGCTGGGCGCCGCTGCACTGCCGGGGCTGCCCGCCGTCGCGGCCGCGGGTGATCCGAACCTGTTCGCGCAACTCCGGGCGGCGGCGCCTGCTGCGAACCCCCACGTTCTTGGCCTCGCAGCACGTGCGGCGGAGTGCGCGCGTGCCCAGGGCATCCTCGACGGCTTCGGTCACCTCGCCGTCATCGATTATTCGCTTCCCTCGACGCAACCGCGCCTCTGGGTGTTCGACCTGAGGCGCCAGCGGTTGCTTTTCGAGGAACTCGTCGCGCATGGCCGCAATACCGGCGCGGGGCTCGCCGAACGGTTCTCGAACGTCGAAGGCAGCCGGATGTCCAGCATCGGTCTCTACCAGACGGCCGACACCTACTACGGCAGCAACGGCTACTCGCTGCGCCTGCGCGGCCTCGATCCCGGCTTCAACGACAACGCGCTGGCCCGTGCCATCGTCATGCACGGCGCGCCGTACGTGAGCCAGGCAATCGCCGATCGGCTCGGGCGGCTCGGACGCAGTTGGGGCTGCCCGGCGGTGCGCGAGGAGGTGGCGCGCACGGTCATCGACACGCTGAAGGGCGGTGCACTGCTGTTCGCCTACTATCCCGACCGCAAGTGGCTGGCCGAGTCGCCGTTCTTCAAGTGCGGCGACGGTGCACCGAAGCGGGCTCCCGTCGTCGCGACCGCCGCACCCGGGCGCCCTTACCAGGGCTGATCTCCGCTCGGCTACGACCGCGCGACCTTTTGCGCGGCTTGCGCATCTAACCCCGCAGAATGTCCGCATTTCCCGACATCGACGTCGTCGGAACCAGGTTGCTCGAACGGGCACGGGCCGGCGACGACGGCGCGCTCGAGCAGATCTACCGCGCCTTCGAGCGCCCCGTGCGCACGCTAGCGCGTCGGTTGCTGGCGCATCGTGCCGCGGCCGAGGACGTGGCGCAGGATGTTTTCGTCGACGTGATCACGCGGCTGCACCAATACGAAGGGCGCGGCTCGTTCGCAGGCTGGGTGCGCAGCATCGCGGTTACCAGGTGCCTGATGCACCTGCGCTCGCCGTGGCAGCGCAGCCGGCGCTGGCTCGGGCGCCAGCTCGGCGGCGCCGATGGCGAGGCGGGCAGCGGCGAGGAGCTGTGGCCGATCGACGACGCCGGTTCGGCGCACGCCGCCCATCAGGGCGGCGACGCGATCGACCTCGAGCGGGCCCTGGCCCGGCTCGGCGACACGGCGCGCACCGTCGTCTGGCTGCACGACGTCGAAGGCTACACCCACGCCGAGATCGGCGTGATGTTCGGGGCGAGCGCCAGTTTTTCCAAGTCGCAACTCGCGCGGGCGCACGAGCGTCTCCGCGTCGAGCTGCAATCCGAAGGGGTCGGGTCGTCATGCATGCGCGTCTCGAGCATTTGTTGAACCTGCGCGACGGCGCGCCCGTCGACGCGGCGGTTCGCGCCCACGTCGAAGGCTGCGCCGAGTGCACGGCGGCGCTCGCCCAAACGTCCAGGGTGCGGGCGCGACTGCGGACGCTCCCGTCCGTACCGCCGGACGAACGGGGCTGGACCCGGGTGCGCGAGCGGCTCGCCACTCGCGGCCGGACCGCTCGCACTCGCGCGCGCTTCGACCGTGCCGCCGTGGCGGCGTCGCTGGCGGTGATCGCCGCTGCCGTCGCCTGGCGCGTCGGCGATGCACCCGACACGCACGATGACGTGACCGCGGCCCGGCTGGTGGCACCGCTCAGCGCGCAGGAAGCGGTTGCGCTCGATCGCGTGGCCCAGTTGCGCACCCAGTCGGCGGCGCTCGAGGAGGCGCTTGCGCTGCTGGGCGAGCGACCCGCGGTGCAGCGAGCGGGCACGGCCATGCCGATCGACACGCTCGAGGCCCAGGTGCAGTGGATCGACCACCGTATTTCGGCGAGCGGCGACGCGCTCGAGGCGGAACGGCTCTGGCGCGAGCGCGTCGACGCGATGAACACGCTGGTGCGCTTGCGGTACGTCGAAGCGCAGCCCATTGCGATGTGACGCGCGCGTCGCGCACCACTGCAACGATCAGGCGAACAATGGAGTCATCGATGACGACGATCAGGAACGAAACGATGGGCAGGCCGATGGTACCGACGCGAGGCGTCGAACGTCGGCGGCTGCAAGCCGGCCTCTGGGCCGCGCTGGCGCTGGCCGCCACGATCGCGGCGCCGACCTACGCCGCGGAACAGACACCGCAGGAACGCGCCGCGCTCGAGAAGCAGCTCAAGGATGCACAGTCAAGGCTCGACGACGCGGCGCGCGAAGTGGACGACCTGTCCGGCAAACTCTACGGCGGCGACACTGACGTGCTCAAGTTTCGACACGGCATGCCGCGACCGCACGGCGCGATGCTCGGCATCAACATCGGTGGCGAGCAGGCCCGGACCGACGGCGTCGAGGTCATGAGCGTGAGCCCGTCGGGGCCGGCGGAATCGGCCGGCTTGCGCAAGGGCGACGTGATCACGGCGGTCGACGGCAAGCCGTTGCGCAAGTCGGGCGACCGCGGCGCGGGCCGCCAGCTCGTCGAACACCTGCGCGGCGTCGACCCGGGTCAGGTCGTCAAGCTCGATTACCTCCGTGACGGCAAGAAGCAGAGCGCGTCGGTCACGACGGTCGCGGCCGAGCCGCCCATGATGCGCATCGTGCGCGAGCACATGCCGATGCTGGAGGGTGTCGAGCTGCCGGTCGAACTCGAAGCGTTCCTCGGCGGGCCCGGGCGTGGCTTCAGCTCCCTCGAGCTGGTGCCGATCACGCCGAAGCTCGGCCAGTACTTCGGCACGGACAAGGGGCTGCTCGTCGTGCGCGCCCCGTCGGCTGCGGGCTCGAAGCTCGAGGAGGGCGACGTGATCCTGGCGATCGGCGGTCGCACGCCCGAAAACCCGCGGCACGCGTTCCGGATCCTGGGCTCGTACCAGCCGTCGGAGCAGGTCAAGGTCGAGGTGCTGCGACAGCGCAAGCGGCTGGCGTTCGAGATGCAGGTGCCGCAACCGGCCGAACCTCCGGCATTCCGCCAGGCACCGCCGCCGCGTCCGCCAGTTCCGCCGGTCGCACCGACGACCCCCGCC
>JAJTCR010000504.1 GCA_021325695.1 Steroidobacteraceae bacterium
CTCGAGCGTGCGCGTGAGCCGCAGGTAGCGGTGGCCCGCGGGCCGCGGGAGTTCGGTGCGTCCGGATTCGTCCGCTGCGAGACCCGCGACGTCGTGGACCTGCAAGCCGAGCAGGTGGCCGACGCCGTGTGGAAAGAACACGCCGGAAAGCCCGCTCTGCACGGCGCCCTCCGCGTCGCAGCCGACCACGACGCCTGTACGGATCAGCGCCTCGGCCACCCGCCGGTGAGCGAGCAAGTGGATGTCCCGATAGTCGGTGCCGGGACGCACCGCGGCGCACAACTCGGTCTGCAGCCCTTCGACGGCCGAGAGCAGTTCCGTGAACAGCGGATCGACGCCGGACTTCGCCACGTGCGTGCGCGTGATGTCGCTGGCGTAGCCGCGGCACTGCGCACCCGCGTCGATCAGGAACGTCGGCCGCGGAACATCGCGTCCCCGGCCCAGCGTCGTGTAGTGCAGGATCGCGGCGCCGGTGCCGAACGCGATGATGTTGCCGTACGGCAGTTCCTGTTCCCGGAGCCCCACCGCCGAGCAGTACGCCTGGTGAACCTCGAACTCGGAGGCGCCGGCGTGGTAGGCCGCCGCAGCGGCGGCGTGGCCACGCGCGCCGGTCGCGGGCCTGTCCGGGCTCGCGGACGACCACGACGTCGAATTCGCGGGTCCACTCACCCGTCGGGACCTCCGGCGGCTTGTGCCAGTAATCGGCAGGCTGGTGAAACACCAGCTCCGGTCGCCGACCGGGGACGTAGCGCACGAAGCAGTCGGGGGCCTCGAGCAGCGGCGCCCAGTACAGGAAATGGGGATTGGCCTTGAAGGGCGGACCGTGATCGTCGAGGAAGTGCAGCCCGGGACGTCCGGAGTAAACGACCAGCCCGTCGAAGCCTGCACGCTCGAGCGCGCGGTCAGTCAGCCGGCGAACATGGTCGATGTGGGCTGGAAACGCCAGGTCGAGGGCATCCATCATGGGCGCGGGTTCCGCAGCGAAGACGGACCACGATCATAGGAGAATGCCGGCGCCGTGCGGCATTTCGCACGCCCGAGCGCGGACGTTCAGTCCGCAATCCACGCCGAAACGGGATGCCAAGCGAAACGGCCTGTCGCCAATCGGAGACAGTTTCGCGCCCACGTGACTTCGGGGCACATCCTAAAATCCTACACGTGCATCCGATGGGAGTGGGCCGGGCCCGGTCGCCCGTCGATGCTGGAAGGAAGTTGTACCAGGCCCACCCACGTCTGCACCATTCAATTATTTATTTGGGGTAATTATCAAATGAACGCGAAGATCGCTCTGGCCGCCGCGCTGGCCGCCCTCGCCCTCGCTGGCTGCGCCAAGAAGGAAGAGGCAGTCGAGGCCTCGCAGGAAGCGGCTGCCGACGCCGCTGCGGCAGCCGACGAGGCTACCGACGCCGCTGGCGCCGCCGTTGACGCCGCTGGCCGACGCTCCCCCGGCTGACGCCACTGCGCCGGTCGAGCCGGCCCCGACCCAGAACTGATCGCTCGATCGTAGGGTCAAGGATGGGCGGGTCCCGGCTGGGGCCCGCCCTTCCTGCAACTGCAGCACCAGCCCCGGCAAGCGCTCACAGCCGGTGATTCGACCACCCGCAGGAGGCGGGTCAGCAGTGTCCGTTTCGATACGCGACGCTCGCAACTCCCGCGAGGACCGCGAATGGATTCGCGCTGTATATCGCGACTACCTGACGGAGCTTTCCGCGTCCAAGACCGGCCTGTTCCCGGCACTGGGCGAGTGGGGCGCGCGTGAGAACGAGTTCCTCGCCGGCTGGTTCGCGGACCCGGGTGCACACCCGTTCGTGATCATGAGCGCAGGACACCGCATCGGTTTTGCACTCGTCTCGCGCCCCCCGGTGATGCCCCGCACGGACGTGCAATACCGCATGGCGGATTTCTTCGTCGTCGCGAGCGCGCGTCGTCGTGGCGCCGGCGCGAGTGCGGCCTGGCTGCTCTTCAACCGCTTCGCCGGGGACTGGGAAGTGCTCGAGGACGAGCAGAATCGGCCCGCCCTGCAATTCTGGCGGCGTGTGATCGGGCGGCAGACCAACGGCCGGTACTCCGAGACCCGCGCATCGGGCGAGGTCCGTCACCGGTTCCGCACGGAAGCGCATCCCTCCGTCCGCGACCCCGGCTGACCGAGCACGCGGGCGAGATATCGCCCGGTGTGCGACCCGTCGAACGTCGCGACGCGCTCGGGCGTGCCTTCGACGACGACCGTGCCGCCGCCTGCGCCGCCCTCCGGTCCCATGTCGACGATCCAGTCGGCCGTCTTGATCACGTCGAGGTTGTGCTCGATCACTACGATCGTGTTGCCGTCGTCGCGCAGTCGCTGCAGCACGCCGAGCAGCTGTTCGATGTCGTGGAAGTGCAGGCCCGTGGTCGGCTCGTCCAGGATGTACAGCGTACGGCCGGTCGCACGCTTGGCGAGCTCGCGCGCGAGCTTGATGCGCTGGGCCTCGCCGCCTGAGAGCGTCGTCGCGTTCTGCCCGAGCCGCACGTACGAGAGCCCGACGTCGAGCAGCGTCTGCAGCTTGCCCTGCAGCGCCGGCACGCTGCGGAAGAACACGGCTGCGTCCTCGATCGTCATCTCCAGCACTTCGTGGACGTTGCGACCCTTGTAG
>JAJTCR010000219.1 GCA_021325695.1 Steroidobacteraceae bacterium
GACTGCATCGCGGGCACGCTCGACCCGCCGGCCAGGTTGAGGTCGAGGATCACCACGTGCGCGTCGAGCGTGCGGACGGTCTCGAACAGCGACGCGGCGTCGCCGACCACGCCGACGACGTCGATGTCGTCCTCCGTGCGCAGCAGCTCGCGCAGCGCGAATGCGAGATCCGCGTTGTCCTCGGCGACCAGCACCCGGATTCGATGATCGAGCATGCTCATGTCGCTAGTGTAGCCGCGCGCGCCGAAGTCGGCAGACTCCCACACCTAGGCGCGGCGAGGTCGAATCGACACCCCATGGGTGCTGGACCATGCTCCGTTCCCCCCGGCTTTGCAAAGACGAAGGATCGCGCCGCTTCGCCGGAGCTGATCACGCCACCATGCACACGCAGCAACCGTCACGACCCAGCGACGACTCACCACGCAGGCCGCCGGCCGACGAACCGACGCGCCCGCCGCCGGTGCATGGGCCCGATCCCGCGCCGATCCCGGAGAAGCTGCCCGGTGACCTGCCGGGACCAGGACATGCCCCGACCGAAACGCCGCCCCCGATGCACGTGCAGCACGCAGTGACGCCCGTGTCCCGCCTCGAGCAAGAGGAAGGAAGCCCGCCAGTGACCGACGCCCAGCCCCTCGAACGACGCCTGATCGGCAACAGTGAAGCGATGGACGCGGTGCGCCGCATGATCGTGCGCGTCGCGCCGACCGACTCCGCAGTCCTGATCTGCGGCGAGAGCGGTTGCGGCAAGGAACTGGTCGCCGAGTCGCTGCACGCGGGCAGTGCGCGCGCGGACGGCCCGTTCGTCGCGATCAACTGCGGGGCCATCCCGCCGACGCTGATCGAGGCCGAGCTGTTCGGCTACGAGAAGGGCAGCTTCACCGGCGCCTCGCGCACGCACGCCGGCGTGTTCGAGCGCGCGAACAACGGCACGCTGCTGCTCGACGAGTTCACCGAGATGCCGCTCGAGATGCAGGCTCGCCTGCTGCGCGTGCTGGAGACCAAGCGCGTGCGTCGCGTGGGCGCCGAGGTCGAGATCCCGGTCAACGTGCGCGTGCTCGCCGCGACGAATCGCTGCCCGGTCGAGGCCGTGGAAGCCGGCCACCTGCGCGAGGACATCTATTACCGGCTCGCGGTCGTGCTGATCCGCTTGCCGCCGCTGCGCGAGCGCGGCGAGGACATCCTGGCGCTCGCGGATTACTTCCTCGCCGACCTCAACCGTCGGCATGCACAGCACCCGAAGCGATTTTCCGCCGCGATGCGCGAGCGTCTCGCGCAGTACGACTGGCCAGGGAACGTGCGGCAGCTGCGCAATGCGGTCGAGCGGGCCTTCGTGCTCTGCGACGAGGTGCTCGACGTCGACCACGATTTCGGCGCGGCGCCCGCACGCACGACGACCAACGGGGTGGGCGGTCCGCGCCACGCCGACCCGTTGTCGATCACGCTGCCGATCGGGTCCTCGCTCGACGACATCGAGCGCACGTTCATCGTCGCGACGCTCGAGCACTTCGGCGGCGACAAGCGGCGCGCGGCGAGTGCGCTCGGCTGCAGCGTGAAGACGCTCTACAACAAATTGCACCTCTACCGGCGGCAACTCGGCCACGTGGCGGCCGCGAGCTGAACATTCACACGCTGCACCGAAAATCGTGCAGCGTGCAGTGTAAGGCGTGCAGGTTTCACACCCGTTCACGCCGGAATTCGTCGAAGGAGTTCGTCACGTGAGTGGCATGGAACTTGCTCGACACGACGAAGGGGAACGCAGGCTGCGGTCCCCCTCATTCATCCATCAATTTCCGTGGAGTAAGGACACATGACGGAACACAACCGTGATCAGGAATCGCGCTGGGGCCAGGGCGAGCGCGGGGGCTCGCGTGGCTACGGAGAAGGCGAGCGTGACTGGGGCTCCGAGCGCCAGTGGGGCTCGGGCGGGCAGCAGGGCCAGCATCACCAAGGCCAGCAACACCAGGGCTATGGACAAGGTGGTTACGGCTCGAGCCAAGGCGGTTGGGGCGGCCAGGCGGGCAGCTACGGCCAAGGTTACGGCAGCAGCCAGGGCGGCTATGGCAGCCCCTACGGCGGCGGCGCGATCAGCGGTGCGGGCAGCCAGGGCGCCTACGGCGGCTCGCAAGGCGGCCAGAGCGGCCAGTCCAGCTTCGGCGGCGCCTCGAGCGGCGCGGGCCAATATGGGCAAGGCGGCCAATCGGGCTACGGCCAATCGGGCTATGGTCAATCGGGATATGGCGGCCAAGGTGGCTGGGGTGGCCAGCAGTCGCAAGGCCAGTACGGCTCGCAGGGCGGCCAAGCGGGCGGCTCAGGCGGCAGCTACGGCCAGCCCGGCTCCGGCTACAGCGCCGGCGGCTACGGCTCGAGCGGTTATGGCGGCACCAGCGGCGGCTACGGCAGCCAGGGCGGGTATACGGGCGCCGGTTTTGGCGGATCGCAGTACGGAACCGGCCAGATGGGCCAGGGCGGCTACGGCCAGGGCGGCTACGGTTACGGCAGCGGCACCTATGGCCAGGGGAGTGGCCAGAGCGGCTACGGCTCGGGCGGCGGCTACGGCAGCCAGGGCGGCCGGGACCAGTGGTCCCAGGGCGGTTCGGGCTCCGGGCAGTACGGGCAGGGCGGCGGCACGGGCACCTGGACCGGCCATGGCCAATACGGCCAGGGCTGGTATGGCGGCTCGGAAAGCGGCCAGCACGTGCAGGGCATGTCGACCGGCACGTATGGCGGCGCAGGTTCCGGTACGCAGGGCCAGCACGGCGGCTTCATGAGCTCGATGCGCCAGATGTTCGGCCGTGGCAAGGCGCCGCGTGGATACCAGCGGTCCGACGATCGACTGCGGGAGATGATCTGCGAGCGGCTCATGGAGGACGGCAACATCGACGCGAGCGACGTCGAGATCGACGTCAAGGGCGGTCGGGTGACCCTCGACGGCAGCGTCGACAACCGCATGGCGAAATACCAGATCGAGGACATGATCGAGCAGTTCGGCGTGAGCGACGTGCAGAACAACCTGCGGGTCTCGCGTCGTGACGAGGGCGGTTCCTCGTCTGACCGCAGCGGCTCGACCTCGGGCAGCGGTCGCTCCACGGGCGGCTCGTCGCTGTCGGGTACCTCGGGTGGCTCGACGAACTACTCGACCACCTCGAGCAGTGGCGGCGCGTCGACGACCGGCTCGGCCGGCGCCTCGACGACCGGCGGTTCCAGCGGCGGCAGCACGCAGGGCTCGGGCGGCTCGAAGGGTACCTCGAAGAGCGGGCAGTAAGCGCGCCGTTCACTTGGTATGACGCGGCGGCGCGGCCCGCCCGGGTCGCGCCGTCCCGCGACGGCGCTCGCAGGGATGCGGACGTGATGAATGTGGCAGCAGGAGTATCGACTACATGGCAACGAGGAAACAGGAATCGAAGAAACAGGAGAAGGGCAGCGGTGGCACGGACGCCATCACGCTGCTCAAGCGGGATCACGACGACGTCAACAGGATGTTCGAAGAATTCGAGTCCTCCGACGAGGACCGCAAGTTCGAACTCGCCGCCGAGATCTGCCAGGCCCTGACGGTCCACGCAACGATCGAGGAGGAGATCTTCTACCCGCAGGCGCGCGAGGCGATCGACGCCGAGGACCTGATGATGGAAGCGGAGGTCGAGCACGATTCGGCCAAGTACCTGATCGAGCGGATCCAGGAGGGCGAACTCGACGAGACGCAGCTCTCCGCGATGATCAAGGTGCTCAAGGAGTACGTGGGACATCACATCAACGAGGAGCAGCGCAAGATGTTCCCGCGCGTGAAGCGCGGGGAGCTGGACCTGGAGGCGATCGGCCGCGAGCTCCTGGAGCGCAAGGCCGAACTCGAGAGTGAGCTTGGTGCTACGGCCGAGGACGACTCGGTCGATGCGGACGACGAGGACGAGGAGGGCGGCTCGGGTCGGTCGCGCGGCGGCATGGCGGCGCGTCACAAGGCCTAGCAGACGTCCGGTGATCGCCGGGGGCCCAATGCGCCGGCCTGCCCGGGCAATTCATCGTTCGAAGGGCGGCAGCGGTCGCCGAGCCCGAATGGGCTCGGCGACCGGTCGTCGGCGACCGCGACGTGTCAGGTCGTCCCCTCCAGGTACTGCAACGCGTATCGGTGTCCCGCGTCGACCCAGGTCTCGCGTGCGGTCCATCCGGCGATGCCTGCCAGCGAAGCGAAGCCGTCGACCGTGAACTTGTGCGAGCACGACGTCATGACCTGCTCGCCCGCGGCGAACGGGACGCCGATCCCGGCGATGGTCGG
>JAJTCR010000220.1 GCA_021325695.1 Steroidobacteraceae bacterium
AACCGCATACTCGGCATTGCGGGTCTGGTGGTCGTCGACGGCCGCGGGGAACGGCACGAGAAGCGCCGGCACACCCGCCGCGGCGAGCTCGGCCACCGTGAGCGCGCCCGAGCGACACACCGCCAGGTCCGCCCAGCCGTAGGCGCTCGCCATGTCGTCGATGAACGGCCGCACGTCGGCCTCGATGCCGCGCGCGCGATAGGCCTGCACGGTCTCCTCGTAGTTGTGCCTGCCCGTCTGGTGCAGGACCTCGGGGCGCAACGCCACGGGCAGTTCGCCGACGGCCGCCGGCAGCACCGCGTTCAACCGCGCCGCGCCCTGGCTGCCGCCGAACACGAGCAGCCGCGCGTGGCCCTCGCGCCCCGCATAGCGACGCTCGGGCGGCGGCACCGCGACGATCTCCGGTCGCACCGGGTTGCCGACGCGCTCGGCCTTGACGCCGCGGCCGAAGCTGCCCGGAAAGCCTTCGAGCACGCGTGTCGCAAAGCGCGCAAGCACCCGGTTGGTCATGCCGGCGACTGCGTTCTGCTCGTGCACGACGAGCGGGCGGCGCAAGAGCCAGGCCGCGATGCCGCCCGGTCCCGAGGCGAACCCGCCCGCGCCAAGCACTACGCGCGGCTGGTGCTTGCGGATCGCGCGCATCGCCTGGCTCAGCGCGACCAGCAGGCGCACCGGCGCGGTCAGCAAGGCCGCGATTCCCTTGCCGCGCAGGCCGCTCACGCTGAGCCATTCGATCGGGATGCCCGCGGCCGGCACGAGCCGCGCCTCGATCCCGCGCTCCGTGCCGAGCCACACGACGTCGAAGCCGTGTCGCTGCAGGACGCGCGCGGTCGCGAGCGCCGGGAACACGTGGCCGCCGGTGCCGCCCGCCATGACCAGTGCCACCTTGCGCGTCACGACCGCCGGCCCTCGCGTGGCACCGCACACGCACGGCCGCTCGCCTGCGTGTCGTGGTGGATGCGCAGCAACACGCCGATCCAGCCGAGCGTGACCAGCATGCTGCTGCCGCCATACGAGAGCAGCGGCAGCGTGAGGCCTTTGGTCGGCAGCAGTCCCATGTTGACGCCGATGTTCACGAACGCCTGCAATCCCAGCCAGACGCCGATCGCGGCGGCGACGTACGACTGGAACGTCTGGCCGGCGCGCGCCGCCTCGCGCGAGACCGTGAGCGCGCGCGCGACGAGCAGCGCGAACAGGCCGATCACCACGACGACGCCCAGCAGCCCGAACTCCTCGGCGAACACGGCGAACACGAAGTCGGTGTGCGCTTCGGGCAGATAGAAGAGCTTCTGCACGCTCGAGCCGAGACCCACGCCGACCCACGCGCCGCGGCCGATCGCGATCAGCGACTGCACCAGCTGGAAGCCGCTGTCGAACGGGTCGCCCCAGGGGTTCAGGAACCCGGTCAGGCGTCGGAGCCGGTACGGCGAAATCAGCGCAAGCAGCGCGAGTCCGGCCGAGCCGAGCACGACCGGCACGGCGAGGTGATGCAGGCGCGCGCCGGCGAGGAACAGCACCACGAGGCCGGTCGCGAGCAGCACGGTGGCCGCGCCGAAATCCGGCTCGCAGAGCAGCAGCACCGCGGCGAGCGCCAGCACGCCCACGGGTTTCATGAAACCGACGAAGCTGTCGCGCAACTCGTCGGCGCGACGCACGGCATAACTCGCGATGTAGGTGAGCAGCATCACGCGCGCGAGTTCGGAGACCTGGAAGTTCATGAAGCCGAGCCGGACCCAGCGGCGCGCGCCGTTGACCGTGTACCCGATGCCCGGCACCAGCACGAGCACGAGCAGCAGGAAGGCGCCCGCCATGAGCCAGATCGAGTACTTCTCCCAGGCGCGCGTCGGCACCGCGAGACCGACGGCGGCCGCCAGCAGGCCCAGGAGCACGAACACGACCTGCTTCTGGAAGTACGTGAAGGCGTGGCCGGTTTCCTTCTCGGCGATGCCGATCGACGCCGACGCCACCATCACGAGGCCGATCAGCAGCAACGCCGCGACCGTACCGACGATCCAGCCGTCCAGGATCAGGCGACGGGGCTGCCCGGTCGAACGCGCATACGAGCTCACGGTGGCGGCCGGCGCGCTCATGCGGCGAGGCTCCTGACGGCGGTGGCGAATTCGTCGCCGCGGTGGGTGTAGTCACGGAACATGTCGAGGCTCGCGCAGGCGGGCGACAGCAGCACGGTGTCGCCGGGACGCGCCGCGGCCTGCGCGGCCCGCACGGCCGAGCGCATGTCGAGGGCGCGTTCGGTCGCGCAGACGCCCGCGAGCGCGGTCTCGAGCGCGGGCGCGTCGCGACCGATCAGCACGACGCGGCGCACCTTGCCGCGGAACGCCTCGCGCAGCTCGCCGAAGTCCTGGCCCTTGCCGTCGCCGCCCGCGATCACGACCAGCGGGCCGCTCATGCCGGCCACGGCCGCGAGCGTCGCGCCGACGTTCGTGCCCTTCGAGTCGTTGACGTAACGCACGCCGGACACGTCCGCGACCCACTGCGAGCGGTGCGGCAGGCCGGGAAACGCGGCGAGCGCATCGAGCGCCGGTCCGAGCGGCAGCGCGAGCGCCTCGGCCATCGCGAGCGCCGCCATCGCGTTGGCCGCGTTGTGCAGGCCCTGCAGGCGCATCGAGGCGAGCGGCAGCATCGGTTCGCCGCGCCGGACGATCATCGGCGCCGGAGACGCCTCGAGCGTGTAGTCGGCGTCGCGACTGACGAGGCTGAACGACAGCACCGCCTGCCCCGGCCGCGGCATCGCGCGAACGAACGCGTCGTCGGCGTTGACCACCGCGGTGTCGCAGCCGTCGAAGATGCGCGACTTCGCGGCGGCGTAGGCATCGAGGTCCGCGTAGCGGTCCATGTGGTCGGGTGTCACGTTCAGCACGGTCGAGGTGACCGTGCGCAGCGAATGCGTGGTCTCCAGCTGGAAGCTCGACAGCTCGAGCACGTACAGCTCGGGCACGGGCCGCTCGAGCAGGTCGAGTGCCGGCTCGCCCAGGTTGCCGCCTGCGAGCGTGCGGCGACCGCCGGCGCTGGAGAGTTCGGCGACCAGCGTCGTGACCGTGCTCTTGCCGTTGGTGCCGGTGACCGCGGCGACCGGCGCCTGGGCTTCCCGCGCGAACAGCTCGATGTCGCCCACGACCGGCAGCCCGCGCGCGCGCGCCTCGACCACGACCGGCTGAGCGACGGCGAGCCCGGGGGAAATCACGACATGCGCGGCGTCGTCGAGCAGGTGCGTCTCGAACGCGCCGGTGCGCAGGTCGGCGCGCGGCACCTGCTCGCGCAGCGCCGCGGCGCCAGGCGGCTGTGCACGCGTGTCGGCGACGCGCACCTCGAGCCCCTTGCGCGCGAGGTAGCGCGCGACGGAAAGGCCCGTGCGGCCGAGCCCGAGCACCAGTGCGCGGGTGCCGGCTTCGAGCGGAGCGAGGTCGGATGCGGCAGCGGTCATCGCAGCTTCAGCGTCGAGAGGCCGATCAGCACGAGGATCACGGTGATGATCCAGAAACGGACGATCACCTTCGGCTCGGCCCAGCCCTTGAGTTCGTAGTGGTGGTGGATCGGCGCCATGCGGAAGATCCGCTTGCCGCGCAGCTTGAACGACGCCACCTGCAGGATGACCGAGACGGTCTCCAGCACGAAGATGCCGCCCATGATCACGAGCACCAGCTCCTGGCGCACGATCACGGCGATGACGCCGAGCGCCGCGCCGAGCGCGAGCGCGCCGATGTCGCCCATGAACACCTGCGCCGGGTAGGTGTTGAACCAGAGGAACCCGAGCCCCGCGCCGAAGATCGCGGCGCAGATCACGAGCACCTCGCCCGCGCCGGCGATGTAGGGAATGCCGAGGTAGTTCGAGAACACGACGTTGCCCGAGGCGTACGCGAACACGCCGAGCGCGCCGGCGACGAGCACGGCCGGCATGATCGCCAGTCCGTCCAGGCCGTCGGTCAGGTTCACCGCGTTGCTCGAGCCCACGATCACGAAATACGTGAGTGGGACGAACAGCACCCCGAGCGGCAGCAGCACGTTCTTGAAGAACGGCACGTACAGCGTGGTCTCCGCCGCGGACTGCGCCGTCGAATACAACACGACCGCCGCGCCGAGACCTGCGACCGACTGCCAGAAATACTTGTAGCGCGCGATCAGGCCGCGCGAGTTGCCGACGACGAGCTTCAGGTAGTCGTCCCAGAAGCCGACCAGGCCGAACGCGACGGTCACGAGCAGCACGACCCAGACGAAGCGGTTGGCGAGGTCGGCC
>JAJTCR010000221.1 GCA_021325695.1 Steroidobacteraceae bacterium
CGTCAACGCGCCGAACCGCGTGTACGGGTCGGCGTACAACCCAAGCCGCGTTCCAAGGGATTCCGCATACAGCGCCCAGCCTTCGCCGTATGCAGGGTCCGGGGCGACGCGTCGATAGCTCGGCAGGTTCGGTGCCTCCCGCGCGCGCGCGCCCTGGTAGTGATGCCCCGGCACCGCCTCGTGCAGGTAGACCGCATCCATCAGGTACGTGGGTCGCGCTGCGAGTTCCGACGCGTTGACGTAGAGAACTCCGGGGCGCGTACCGTCGGCGCTCGCGGGCTGGTACGCCGCGGACGCGGCGGAAGCTGCGCGATACGGCTCGACGGCGCGGATCACGAACGTCGCCTTGGGCACGCGCAGGAACAGGGCCGGCATGTTCGCATCGAC
Source organism: Steroidobacteraceae bacterium (assembly GCA_021325695.1). GTDB lineage: Bacteria > Pseudomonadota > Gammaproteobacteria > Steroidobacterales > Steroidobacteraceae > RPQJ01. Next base: position 388 of record JAJTCR010000221.1, read on the forward strand.
GCGAGTGCGCAGGGCGTCGTACCCGGCGAGCAAGCCCGCAGCGTCGGGCACCTGAAACCTTGGATCGGCCCGCATCGCGTCGAACGTCGCGCGCGCATCGCCGGACAGCCCGAGTTCCGGTTGCAGGTTGGCGAGGCCGACCTGCAGGCGTGCAACTTCGCGCAGGCCGAGCTCGTGCACCTGATCGGGCGTCAGGTCCGTCGTCGTGTAGTGCTGCACGAGCCACGCATACCAGAAATCGCCGCTCGGCAAGTCCGACCATGCGATCGAGTCGCGCGCGTGCGGCAGGTACTCCTTCGACAGGTAATCCTGCAGCCGACGGTACTCCGGGATCACGCGTGTCCGCAGCTTCTCGTCGTAGGCGGCGAGCAGCCGCTTGCGATCCTCGATCGACAAGCCGGCCGGAAAGTTGAGCAGCGGGCGCCAGAAGATCGTCTGGCGCGGATCCTCGGAAGTTGCGAACGCCTCGAGCTGCGGCAGCGTCCGTTCGACGACGACCTTGGGCAGCACGACGCGCTTACTGAGACCGGCGCGGAGGTTGTTGATGGCCTGCTCCGACCACGCGACGAAGCCGTCCATCCGCGCGAGGAATTCGTCGTAGTCCTGCGTCGTGCGAAAGACGTGTGCGTCCGTGCCCGAGGCGAGCTGCGCGAACACCGTGGCCCAGTTGTCGAGCTGGTCGATCGCGAGCAACTCGCTAGGGTACCGATAACCGTGGACGTTGAGTTCGCGCCGTCGCTTGAAGGCCTCGTAGCTGATCAGGTCCTCGCCCTGCAGCTGCGACGGGTCGACCGACGCGAGTCGCTCGAGCGCCTCCTGCTCGATGCCCAGCGAATCCGCCATCCAGCTCGGGCTCGCGTAGTCGCCGAAACGGTCGTCGAAGCGCGGGTCGCCGAGCCGCGACGCGTAGATCGGGTTGAGCGCGAGATACTCGTTGAAGTACGTCTCGACGACGCGATAGAGCTCTGCCGCCTCGGCGTTGGTCGCCTGCAACGAGGCTGCGATCGGCGACGGCGTCTCTTCGGGCCGCGGCGGAGGCTCGTTCGGGAACTCGCAACCGGCGAGCACGGTGCCCAGTGTCGCCGCGACACACGTCGCCGCGCGGACGAGCCGGCGCGACGCTGGACGACGGGATCGAAGTTCGCTGGTCAACGGTTTGCGACTAGCGTCGAGCGGCGACCCACCGATCGATCTTCGCTTCGAGCACGTCGAGCGGGACGGCGCCGTCGCTGAGGACCTCGCGGTGGAAATCGCGGACGTCGAATCTCGCGCCGAGCTCCGACTGCGCCTCGCGGCGCCAGCCCTGCAGCCGCAGATCGCCGACCTTGTACCCGAGCGCCTGGCCCGGCCACGCGATGTAGCGCTCGACCTCCGACACGACGTCGGTCTCCGCCAGCGTCGAATTGTCGAGCATGTAGCGGATCGCCTGCTCGCGGCTCCAGCCCTTCGCGTGCAGCCCGGTGTCGACGACCAGGCGCATCGCACGCAGCATCTCGTCGTTGAGCCGGCCGAACCACTGGTACGGGTCGGTGAACATGCCCAGTTCCTGGCCGAGCGACTCGGCGTAAAGCGCCCAGCCCTCGACGTACGCCGTGTAATCGCCGCCGAAACGGCGGAATCGCGGTACGCCCTCGAGTTCCTGCTGGATCGCGACCTGGAAATGATGCCCGGGTGCCGCCTCGTGCAGCGACAGCGTTTCCATGCCGAACTTCGGCTGCGCCTTCAGGTTGTACGTGTTCACGTAGAAGATGCCGGGTCGCGAGCCGTCGGCGGAGGGCTGCTGGTAATACGCGCCCGCCCCAGACGCCGCGCGGAACGCTTCGACCTCGCGAACCTCGTAATCGGCTTTCGGGAACACCGAGAACAGTTTCGGCAACGCCGCATCGATGCGTGCCTTCAACTCGCGGTAGCCCTTCAGCAGGTCAGCACCGCGGCTGAAATAGAAGCGAGGGTCGGTTTCGAGGAACGTGAAGAACGCCTCCAGGTCGCCCTTGAAGCCGACCTGCTGGCGCACCTGGTCCATCTCGTTGCGGATCCGCGCGACTTCGCTGAGCCCGAGCTCGTGGATCTCCTCCGCGCCCATCGTCGTCGTCGTGTGCTCCTGCACCTGGAACGCGTACCAGGCCTCGCCGTCCGGCAACGCCGTCCAGGCGACGGTCGAGCGCGTCCTCGGCAGGTATTCGTTGCGCACGTAATCGTGCAGCCGGCGGTACGCGGGCAACAGCCTGGTGTCGAGCGCCTGCGTGTACTGGGCCGTGAGCCGGTCGCGGTCGGCCTGCTCGATGGCGGCCGGGAACTGCGTGACCGGGGCGTAATACTGGCTGTCCTGCGCGCGCGGGACGATCATCGCCTCGAGTTGCGGCAGCACTTTCTCCATGACGGCCCGCGGCTGCACGATGCCCTTCGCCGCACCCTCGCGCATGTTGGCGATCGCCTGGTCCATCCAGACGACGAGCCCGTCGAGTCGCCGGAGCCAGCGCTCGTAGTCCTGCACGGTCTGGAACGGCTGGGCGTTGGTCGCGGACCCGAGCGCGGGCATCAACGTCAGCAGCCCGCCCGCCTGGTTCAGCGGCAGCAGCTCTGCCGGAAACCGCTCTGCCCGCTGCTCCCGTTCCCGTTCGTGCACGAAGATGTCGTACGAAATGCGGTCGGCGGGCGCGAGGGCCGAGGGATCGATTGCGCGGACCGCGTCGAGGTACTTGCGGTTCAACGCGCGCGATGCCGCGAGGTACTCAGGACCAATCGAGTTCGGCAGACGGTCGTCGTAGCGATGATCGCCGATGAGCGTGGCCAGGACCGGGCTCAGCTCGAGTGCATCTTCGAAATAGCTTTCGAACAGCGCGTCGAGTCGCTGCTTCTGATCCGTGGTCGGTTCGATCGCGGCAGCGCCAGGCCGTGTCGAAGCCTCCGCAGCGGTGGTCGTAGACCCCGGCGTCGCGCACCCCTGCAGCGCGAACGAGACGGCGAGGCCGACGAGCGTGGCGGCGGTGCGGTTCATGCGGAGAGCTTCCTGCGATCGACGAGGCGCGGATTATGCCGGAAACAGGGGGCGCTCCCGATTCTCGGCCGCAATCGAAAAATTCAGGAGTGTCCCCTATCGTTCGACGATCGCGGTCACACCCATCCCGCCCGCCGTGCAGATCGAAATCAGCCCACGGCCTCCGCCACGCTGCTCGAGCAACTTGGCGAGCGTGCCGAGGATCCGCGCGCCCGTGGCCGCGAACGGGTGGCCCACGGCGAGGCTGCTGCCGACGACGTTGAGCCTGGCGCGGTCGATCGAGCCGAGCGGCCGATCGAGCCCGAGCCGCTCGCGACAGAACTCGGCGGATTCCCACGCCTGCAGCGTGCAGAGCACCTGTGCCGCGAACGCCTCGTGGATTTCGTACAGGTCGAAGTCCTGCAGCGACAGTCGCGCATCCTCGAGCATGCGCGCGACCGCATAGGCCGGCGCCATGAGCAGGCCCTCGCCGCGCACGAAGTCGACGGCGGCCACTTTCGCGTAGGAGAGGTGCGCGAGCACGGGCAGGCCGCGCGCACGCGCCCAGTCTTCACTCGCGAGCAGCACCGCCGCCGCCCCGTCGGTCATCGGCGTCGAATTGCCGGCCGTGAGGGTCGCGCTTCCCTCCATCGGGAACGCGGGTTTGAGTTGCGCGAGCTTTTCGAGCGTCGAGTCGCGCCGCAGGTTGTCGTCCTGTCGCAGCCCACGGTACGGGACGACGAGGTCGGCGAAAAAACCAGACTCGTACGCCGCCGCCGCACGACGATGACTTTCGAGCGCCAATTCGTCCTGCGCCTGGCGGGTGATTCCCCAGCGCTTCGCCATCAGTTCGCAGCTCTGGCCCATCGTCAGCCCCGTCCG
>JAJTCR010000222.1 GCA_021325695.1 Steroidobacteraceae bacterium
CCCGCCAATGCCGACCACGGCCACGAGCGAAGTGCCGAGCCGGGACGGCAGGTTGCGCAGGTTCATGCCCGTGACGGCCACGAACTGGTTGAAGGCTGCGGCGATCGTCACGGCGCGTCCCTACTCCTGGCGAAGTGCGTCGACGATGCGCAACCGCATCGCCTGCCACGCCGGGACCGCTCCGGCGATCACGCCCAGCGTGGCCATGATGCCGAACGCCTGCGCGAACGCGGTCCCGGGCACGCGAAACCCCGGCAGGTACTGGTCGAGCACGGGCTCGAACTGGATGCCCAGCCACCAGGCGAGCACCATGCCCGTGAGGCCGCCCAGTGTCGTGACGAGCACGGATTCGCCCAGCACGAGGCCGAGCACGCCGCGATTGCTGAACCCGAGCGTCTTGAGCACGCCGAGTTCGTTAGTGCGCTCGCGCACCGACTGCGCCATCGTGTTCGCCGTGACCAGCAGCATCGTGAAGAATACGGCCCCCACGATCGCCGAGAGGATCGCCCCGATGTTGCCGATCTGGTTCACGAACGACTGCGCCATCGCCCGCTCGGAAGACGTCTTGGTTTCGGCCGGCGAGTTCGCGAACATCGCGTCGATCTGGCGTGCGATCGACTGCGCGTGATCGACGTCGTCGACGCGGATCACGTACCAGCCGATCAGTCCCTTGGCCTGCTGCTTGGCTTCCTCGAAATAGTCCTGATGCATGAGGATCTGCCGTGTGTCGCCGCCTTGCGGCACGTCGATGATGCCCCGCACAGTGACCTCCCAGCTGTCGGAGCCGTCCTCGCGCCGCCAGATCGCAGATTTGCGCGGTACGGTGTCTCCGAGGTGCCAGCCGAACAGGTCCGCGATGCTGCGCCCGACGAGGATTCCGCCGCGATCGGCGAACCACGCCTGCTGCTCCGCCTCCGGCACGCTGATCTCCGGGTAGATGCGCAGGAACGCTTCGGGCTTGGTCGGGAACGTGGGCACCTGGTTGCGCTCGTCCTGGAACCACGCGCCGAACCAGGTCTGGGGCGTGATCGCCGCGACCCCGTCGACCGCCCGGATCCGGGTCTCGTAGCTCGCCGGCAGCAATTGCGTGAAGGAGACCTTGTGCATCGTCAGCAGCCGGTCCGCCCCGGCCACTTCGACCCCGGACCGGAGCGCAAAGCGCATCGACTCGGACAGGCCGAACAGCAGGAACGCGACGACGATCGAGGCGAGCGTGAAGAAGGTGCGCAGGCGCTTGCGGCGCAGGCTCGAGGCGAGCAACGGCAGGTACTTGCCGACGCCGGTCATCATCGATGCTCTTCGCTCAGCAGGCCCTTGTCGAGGTGGATGACCCGGTGCGCACGCTCGGCCGCGTGCGGATCGTGGGTCACCATGATGATGGTCTTGCCGTATTCGTCGTTGAGGGCCTCGAGCAGCGTCAGCACCTCGTCACCGGACTTGCGGTCGAGGTCTCCCGTCGGTTCGTCGCAGAGCAGCAGCGTAGGGTCGGTGACGATGGCGCGCGCGATGCCCACGCGTTGCTCCTGGCCGCCGGAGAGCTCGCGCGGGCGATGCTTCGCACGGTGCGTCAGGTCGACCAGCGCGAGTGCCGCCGCGACTCGTCGCATGCGCTGCTCGCGTCCCAGGTTCGTGAGCAACAGCGGCAATTCGACGTTGCGCTCCGCCGTCAGCACGGGCAGCAGGTTGTACATCTGGAAAATGAATCCGACGTGGTCGGCGCGCCACCGCGCGAGCGATGCGTCGGTCAACTGGTCCACGCGCAGGCCCTCGACCTCGAGGGAGCCCGAGGTCGGGCGGTCCAACCCGCCGATCAGGTTCAGCAGCGTCGACTTGCCCGAGCCCGACGGACCCATCAGCGCGACGAAGTCAGCCTGTGCGATGTCGAGCGACAGCCCGTCGAGCACGCGGACCGCTTCGACGCCGCGCCTGTATTCCTTGACCAGATCGCGTATGCGGACGATCGGCCTCATCGTGTCGGCCGCTGCCGGCGGCGCGCTCATGGCGTCGCCTTGAGCTCCACGGCGCTCCCGTTGCGGAGTCGCGCGGGCGCATCGACGACGAGCGTCTCACCGCCCTCGAGCCCCTTCGCGACCTCGACCTGGTCGCCTTGGGCCTCGGCCGCCTGCACGGGGCGGCGCTCGACCTTGCCGTCGCGCACGACCCAGACATACGCGCCGTCGTCGCCGGTGACGACGGCATTGGCAGGAACGCGAACACGCGGCGTGGACGGCCGGCTTGCGGCGTCCTCGAGAAAGCTCACCTTGACGCCCATGTCCGGCAGGATGCGCGGGTCGAGCCGGTCAAGCCCGATGCGCACGCGCACCGTGGCCTTCTGCCGGTCGGCCGTCGGCACGATGCTGATCACGTGTGCCGGGATGCGCCAGTCCGGGTACGCATCGAGCACGCACTCGGCACGCTGCCCGGCGCTCACGCGGTTGATGTATGCCTCGTTGACGTCGATTTCGACTTCGCGCGAGTCCATGTCCACGAGCGTCGCGATGCCAGTGCGCGTGTACCCGCCCCCCGCCGAAATCGGTGAGACCATCTCGCCGGGCTGCGCATCCTTCGAGATCACGACGCCCTTGAACGGCGCGCGGATCTCGAGGTCCGCGAGCGCCTGGCGACTCAGGGCGACCTGCGCCTTGGCGACGTCGACGTCCGCCTTCGCGGCCGCAAGCCGCGCCGCGAGTGCGCCGGCCTCGGCCTCGGACGTGTCGAGCACGCTCTGTGCGACGAGCCTGCGCTCGACCAGCGACCGGTTGCGCTCGAGCGTGCGGCGTGCGTCGGCGAGGCGAACCTCGATCTCCCGCAGGTTGCGCCGCGCCGCTTCGAGTCCGCTCGCGGCCACGTCGTACTCGGCCTGCACGGTCGATCGATCGAGTCGCGCGAGCACCTGGCCGGCCTCGACTTCGGCGCCCTCCTCGAACAGCACGTCGCTCACGCGACCGGTCACTTTCGAACTGACCGTCGCCAGCCGGCGGGCGACCACGTACCCGGACGCATTGAGCACGGCACCGTCGACCGCGGGGGCCTCGACCGTGACCGTCTCGACTGGCACCGCGCCGGTGAACGAGCGCCACGCCAGCAGCGCCAGCACGACGATTACGCCCGCCGCGACGATCCAGCGCCAGCGCCGCGAGCCGCCCCGCTCGTGGTACTTGCCTGCGTCCGGCTCGCGGTCGAGCCGCAGGCTGTCGAGGGCTGCCTTGTCCAGTGGCATGTGGAATCGTTAGGCTCGGAAAGCCGCGCACGTTATCACAGACGACTGCATGACCCTGACCCCCCGCCTCGTCGACATCGGGCTCAACCTCGCGCACGACAGCTTCGCCCACGATCGCGACCACGTCGTCGCCACGGCGCGCGCCGCGGGCGTCGCGCACATGGTGATCACCGGCAGCACGCTCGACAGCACCGTGGCCGCGATCGAACTCGTACGCTCCGATCCCGCCACGTTCCGGTGCACGGCCGGCGTGCATCCGCACCACGCGAGCGAACTTCGCGCGGACGACTTGTCGCGTCTGCGCGAGTTGCTGGCGGCGCCCGAGGTCGGGGCCGCCGGCGAATGCGGGCTAGATCACTTCCGCAACTTCTCCACGCCCGAGGACCAGGAGCGCGCCTTCCGCGCACAACTGGAACTCGCCGTCGAATGCGGCAAGCCGGTGTTCCTGCACCAGCGCGACGCGCACGACGCGTTCGTCGCGATCCTCAAGGACTACCTACCGCGGCTCGCCGGCGGCGTTGCCCATTGCTTTACGGGTGCGGAACGCGACCTGCGTGACTATCTCGACCTCGGCCTGTCGGTGGGCATCACCGGCTGGATCTGCGACGAACGGCGCGGCCAGCACTTGCGCGAACTGGTCCGGTTGATTCCCCTCGATCGGCTGATGGCCGAGACCGACGCACCATATCTGCTGCCGCGCGACCTGAACCCGAAGCCGTCGCACCGGCGGAACGAGCCCAAGTACCTGCCGCACGTCGTGAAAACGATCGCCGCTTGCCGCGGCGAGTCCTACGGCGCGGTGGCCGCCGCCACGACGCGCAATGCGCTAGAGTTCTTCGGCTTTCAGGCCAGTGGCTAGTGGCTGGTGGCTAGTGGCTGGTGGCTGGTGGCTAGCCGGAGCGGCTGCGCCGCCTCTGGTTCCTACTAGACACCAGCCAGCAGCCAATAGACACTGCGTGAATTATTAGCTGTAACAGACTGTTGCGACATGGATATTTCAAAATCAAAAGGCTACATCGACACGG
>JAJTCR010000223.1 GCA_021325695.1 Steroidobacteraceae bacterium
ACCTTCGCGCCGAAGTACGCGAGTTCCATCGCTTCGTTGTAGGAAAGCGTGGCGATCACCTTCGCCTCGGGCACGAGCCTCGGATCGGCGCTCAACACCCCGTCCACGTCCGTCCAGATGACGATCTCGCAGGCGTCGAACAGCGAGCCGAATATCGAGGCGGAGTAATCGCTGCCGTTGCGGCCCAGCGTGGTCTGCAACCCGTGGGTGTCGGTGGCGATGAAGCCCGTGACGACGAGCGTGCCGACGAAGTCCCCGGCCACGAGCTCGCGCAGCTGCGCTCGCGACTGCTCCCAGCGCACGCCCGGTCCCATCGGCCCCCACTCCACGAGCAGCGCCCTGCGGGCGTCGAGCCACTGCACGTGACCGGTGGCGCGACGGCGCAACAGTCGCTCGAACAGCCGCGTGGACCAGAGCTCGCCATAGCCCGCGATCAGGTCCCGCATCGTGGTCGACGCGTTGCGGACCAGCCGCACGGTCTGCAGGATGCCGGCGATGTCGCGCAGGTCTGCCTCGAGCCCGGCGACGAACTCGTCATACAGTTCACCGGCCAGCAGCTCGGCCGCGATCGCGGTGTGGCGCCCGCGCAGTTCCTGCAGGCGGTCGTCCAGGTCGGGTGAACCCTGTTCGGCGAGCGTGATCAGGGTCAGGAGCGCGTCGGTGACGCCGCGACACGCCGAAAGCACGACTGCCTTGCGCTGGGCCGGGTCGGCCTCGATGATCCGCGCCACGCGGTCCATGCACGCCGCGTCCGCGACGCTCGACCCGCCGAACTTGTGAACTCTCCAGGCTTGCACGTCGGTCACTCGCTCTGTCAGGCGTCCACCGGGCGCCGGGCCCCACCCCGGCGAGCGGTGAGCCGACCGACGGCGAAAACACGGGTAAATCGTTGTTTCTAAGCGTAGGACTGTATCTTCTTGCAGCGCGGCAGGCAAACTAGCGGCGCGGCCGTTCGCCCCTTCGGCGCGCGTGAATCAGAGGGCCCTGTCCATGGACGAGTACACCTCGGGCCTGCACGCGGCGATCCTCGCGGCGGGCGCCGGCAGTCGCTTCGGCGACCTCAAGCAGCTGGTGCGCCTGCGCGGTGAGCCGGTGCTGCACGAGCTCGTCGCAAACGCCGCGTTCGTGGCCGGCAGTTCCGTGACAGTGGTGATCGGTGCGCACGCGCCGACGATTGCCGCGTCACTGCGCCAGCGCGCGATCTCGCTCGCGCTCAACCGCGGCTGGGAGGAAGGCATCGCGAGTTCCGTGCGCGTCGCCGTGAATTCCTCGCCGCCGGGGTCGGACGCCTTGCTGCTCATGCTCGCCGACCAGGTGGCGGTCACGGCGGACGACCTCAAGCGGCTGCACGCTAGCTGGCACCGTCACCCGATCCTGATCGCGGCCGCGTTGTACCGCGGCGCGCCGGGATTGCCGGCGATCTTTCCACGCTGGGCGTTCACCGACCTGCTCGCATTGCGCGGCGAACGGGATCCGAAAACGGTGCTGAGACGCAACATCGACCGCGTCGTCCGAGTCCCCATGAGCAATGCCGGGATCGAACTCGATACGCCCGAAGACCTCTTACAGATCGAAGCTGCGCTCGCCGGAAGCGAACCCGGCGGCCCGTAGGTATTATGTCAATCGTGCGCGGGCGCCCTTTGAGAGGCGTGTCGTGCTTTCGTTGTGTTCCGCGGGGTCGCGTTTGGAGGACGCTTATGCTCGTCCGGGAGCTGGCCATACCTGGAGTCGAACGCATGCGTGGTCTACGTCGAACACTTTCGCTGCTTTGCGGTGTCTCTGCATTCGTCGTGGTCGGTGCGGCCGAGGCCGGTGCCGTCGCCGAGCAGTTCCGCAGTGGTGCCTTCGGGCTGCCCTGGAGCGCCAGCAAGTCCGCAATCCAGGCGAAATATCCGGGCGGCCGGTGGGACAAGGACGACGGGGGCACCGACCGTTACTGCGCCGCGAGTCGGCAGCCACTGCTCGGCCTGCCTGCCCAGCACCAGACGCGCGAACTCTGCTTCCTGGTCGGCGGGGACGGGACCATGGCGAGTGCCACCGCGCGCATGGACGCGACGCTGCCGTCGCTGCTCGCGGTCGTGAACCGGTCGCGCACGCGTTTCGGTGACTTCGACGCGGTCAAGCGCGACGAAGGCGCGATCCAGTCGCGGTTCACCTACATGATGTGGACCAAGGACTCGCCGATCGTGGTCGTGGTGGGCAGTGAGAACGACGCGGACGGCCGCCCGAGCATGGTCGCGTTCACGGTGGCGGACGAGGCCACGCTCTTCACGACCGGCGCCGAGAAAGTCTCGAATCGTCCGTCAGGCGGGAAGTGAGCGTTGCCGACCTCTCCCTCGTCAGAGGGAGAGCGTCGGGCTGAAGGCATCGACGCGCTCGGCGCCCTCGCCTAGCGCCGCGTGCACGGCATCCGTGGGCGCAACCTGTACTGCCCGCGTTTTTTCCAGCCACTCCACCAGCGGGCGCCAGCTGTCGAGGTCTTCCTGCAGCAGCGCACCTTTCATTTCATGGATGCCCATGCCGCACTCGGCCGAGCGCACGTAAGCCTGCGAGTCGCGCAGCACGGCGGCGACGGGGATGCGCAGGCTGTCGAGGAACCGCATCAGCGAGCCAAACGCCTTCGTGTATCGGCGCGCGCGATTGGCGATGATCACCAGGCGCCGTTCGGATCGGTGGACGCGACCGACCAGCAGCAGGTCGGCGATGCAGCGCGAGGCGGCGTGGATGTCGATTTCGGACGGCATGACGGGCACGACGATCGCGTGCGCGTCCTGTGTCAGTTCCGGCATCTGCAGCGAGGTGACGGCCGCCGGCGTGTCCACGATCACCCGGTCCGTGCCGGGCGGCGTGCGTAACGCGAACGCTCGCGTGACGCCCATCTTCTTCTCGTAGGCCGCAATGCCGTGGATCGACGGCAGGTCCGCCGGCCGCAATTTTAGCCAGCGCATGCTCGATCCCTGCGGATCGTAGTCCATCAACGCAACGTTGCGCCCTTTCCAGGCGTAGTAAGCAGCGAGGTTGGTGGCGATGGTCGACTTTCCCGAACCCCCTTTGGAGTTCAGTACGACGATCTTCTGTACCCTGGGCGCCGTCCCGGATTGTTCCATGGTCGTCGTTGTGGGAAAACTGAGCGGACCGTACCCGACCGCACGGTAGCGCTGCAAGCAGCAGCGTCAAAAACTGCGGCGCACGACCCTGCGGCGAATGACCGGGAAGCCGGAACGCCCCCGTCTTCCGATTCGTGCGAAGTGAGAGGTGCTGCACACTTCAATCGTTGGTTCGAGGTTCGGTCGCCCGCAACTTCGCCTTGATGAACCCCGAATGCGGCACGTGCAGCAGGTCCGCGACGCGGCGGATCAAGTGCTCCTCATACTTGTGGACGACCTCGTCCGCGGCGGCGACGCGCCAGAGCGCCTCGAGCAACCGCAATTTCTCGGTGTCCGACCAGGCGCGATTGACCTGGGACGTAAACTGGTAGAGGTCGTGCGACTGGTCGATGTGCCGCTCGGCCTCCTCGACCAGCGCCGCGCTGACCGTCGCATCGAGCCCGAGCAGGCGCGACACCGAGACCACCACCTGCCGACGTTCCTGCGGCGCCACGTCGTAATCGGCGCGCAGGACCTCGACGAGCAGCGCTGCCACCGCGAGGTCGACCCGACTGCTGTCGTCCCGCTCGGCGCCGGTCAGCCCGCCGCCGAGGTGTCGCGTGATCCAGTCCTTGAGGCTCATCTTTAATTATCGAGCGGTGCGAGGGGGCGCATGCTGCCACCCGGGCGCGGCGAATCCAACCGGGTCGCGCTTACGGAAAGGCCGTCGCATAATCCGCCCGTCGGCGTGGCGGGAACGGAGCGATGCAACCTTCCGGTCCGGCCACGGTCAGAACCGCGGAATTCCGGTCCGGCCGGCCCTCCAACGCAAGGAAACCACGCGAATGAACGTCAAGATCCTCCCGATTGCCGCCGCCGTCGGTGCGCTGCTTGCCGCGGGCGGCGCCAGTGCCAACCACCACGAGGGCATGGGCGAAGCCAAGGGCGACAAGGTCAAGTGTTACGGGGTCGCCAAGGCCGGCAAGAACGACTGCGCGACCGCCAGCCACGGCTGTGCCGGTGCGGCCAAGGCCGACAACGACCCGGCCGAGTGGAAGTACGCCCCGCAGGCCGAGTGCGAAAAGATGGGTGGCAAGATCAAGGCCGACAAGTCGGACAAGTGACGGCCCATGAGCGGCGCGGCGC
>JAJTCR010000224.1 GCA_021325695.1 Steroidobacteraceae bacterium
CTCACGTTGCAGTGAGTGTGCCGACCCGCATCCTGCTCAAGCGCAACCTGCTCGGCACCGTCTGCCGCGTAGAGTCACTCGGGCCGGAAGGGTCGCCCCGGGTCGTCGTCGAACGAGATACGCGACTTGCGCCCTGGTGGTTGCGCGCGCTTGCCCGCAGGCTGGCCGCGCGCGAAGCGCACACACTCGCGACCCTCGCTCGCGTGCCGGGTGTGCCGAAACTCGAAGACTGGGACGGTCGCTGCCTGCGACGCACGTGGCTCGACGGCTCGCCGATGCAGCGTGCGCAGGCGCGCGACCGCGCATATTTCCGGGAGGCGCTGCGGCTCCTGCGCCGTCTGCACACCGCGGGTATCGTGCACAACGACCTGCAGAAGGAATCCAGCTGGCTCGTCACGACCGAGGGACGACCGGCGCTGTTCGACTTCCAGGTGGCAACGCGCCCGCCTTATCGCGGCAGGCGCTTCCGCGCGCTCGCCTGCGACGATCTCCGTCAGCTGTTAGCGCACAAGCGCACGTATTGTGCGGCAGCGCTCACGCCGCGTCAGCGCGCGATGCTGGCGCCTCGATCGATGCTGGCAGAAGTACTGGTGCGGCTGGGAAAACCCGTCCATGCCTGGCTCAGGGCACACGCCTGATTTCCTGAGCAGGAATTCAGGAGTGTCGCCAATTCCGGTCACGGATCGAGTTTCTCGAACTCGAGCGTGGGCGCATCGCCCGGCCGGAAATAGAGGTAGCGTCCGCTCATCTGCGCCAGTGCGGCATCGCGCTCCGCGCGCGTGGCGAACCAGTGCTCCTTCTGCCAGTCGTCCCCGACCAGATGGCGGAACGGGTCGTTCCTGCGCGGCCGCAACCGCAACCCGTATGGTCGGGCAGCCGGCAACGGCTGGCGAAGATTGTGATCGTGCGAAATCGACATGGAGTGCTCCGGGGGAACCGGCATTTTAGCCGATCCCGGCCGCCGAGCCGGCTCGCCGACTCAGAACGTCTTGCCGAGGTACAGGTAGAAGGCGGTCTCGCCGCCGCTCGCGAGCCCGGCCGCGAGGTACAGGGGACCGAACGGGCTCTCGGCGCCGAGGAACAGGCTGCCGCCGGCGTGCAGGTCGCCCCAGTCCACGTCGTCGCGCGTCTGCCAGACATTGCCCGCTTCCACCGAGAAGCCGAGGTACGCGGGGAACTCGAAGAACCCGGTGCCGCCGCGGCTGATGCGCCGGTAGGCGATGCCCCGTGCGATCCCGTACTGGGTCCCGGAAAGTGCGTCCGGTGCGAGGCCCGAGATGTCGAACAGTCCGCCGAGCGTGAACAGCTCCTGCGGCGACACGACCGTGTCGTCGAGCGCGGAGCCCGCGTCCATCGACCAGACGAAACCGTAACGATCGAGGCTGCGGGCAAGCTGCCACGAGGCTTCGACGACGTCGGCATTGCGCGTGGCGCCGAGCGCCTCGCGGTCCGCGAGCCACGAGGCACGAAAGGCCTGGCCTTGGCGCGGAAAGGACGCACTGTCCAGGCGGTCGTATCCGAACTCGACGAATGCGCCGCCGAGGTCGTAGTCGCCGGTCGGCAACGCAGGGTCGCCCACGAGGATGCGGGTGCTGCCGTCGCCACGCCGCAGGCCTGCACGCACTTCGCCCCAGTTCTCCAGTTCCGCGCCGACCGCCAGCGAGAATTCCGTGTCGCGCACGCGGTAGCGCGCGATGCGCTGGCCTTCGTCGGTCACCAGCGGACGCGACTGCATCTCATAGCGAAACGCCGGCGCAATGAACACGGGCACCCGCAGCGACAGCGGTTGATAGAACTCGGTGCGGAAAAGCGGCTCCTCGCCGATCTGGCCGTCGAACGTCCACTCGGCGTCGAGCCAGTTGAGGCCGCTGATCCAGAGCCGCGCCGCGGCGTTGGCGGTCGCGCCGCCCTCGTAATCGTTCTCGACGCCGACGCCGAGGCGCAGGAAGGACGGCCCCCAGGACTTTCTACGCAGGTCGATCTCGATGCCGCGCTCCCGCTCGCTGCCGATCACGCGATAGTCGACCGACTCGAACTGGTCGAGCCGATATTGCGTGTCGAGGCGCCGCTGCAGCTCCGGCGAATCGAGCTTCCTGCCGACGAGGTCGCCGAAGACGGCGTCGACGCGACGTGCCTCGGCTCCCGAACGTTCGCTCGGCCGCACGAACGCGATGCGCACCGAGGGTTCCGCCGCGCGGATCCGGGCCTGCGCGTACTGCTGGTAATCGGCGTCCGCGAGCGCGAGCCTGCCGAGTTCGTCCCGCTCGGCGAGTGCGGCATTGCGACCGATCTCCATCACCTGCGCCATCCGCGCGAATTCGAGCGCGGTCATCGGGCCGAGTTCGGGTTCGATCAGTACGTCGTCCGCTTCGAGGTGTTCCTTCGAGTCGAGCGTGCCGCGACGCACCATGATCCCGATCATCTGGTTCGTGATGTCGAACGCCGAGCCGAATTCGCCGCGCGTGGCCAGCGGAAAACTCACGTCGACCACGATGAGCCGGTCCACGCCCATGCTTTGCGCCAGCTCCACGGGCAGGTTGTCGACCAGTCCGCCGTCGACGAGCAGCCGGCCGTCCACCTCCACCGGTGTCAGCACGCCCGGCGCCGACATGCTCGCGCGCAGCACGGTGACGAGGTCGCCCTGTCCGAGCACGATCGGCTCGCCGGTTTCCAGGTCGGTCGCCAATGCGCGAAACGGTGTCGGCAGCCGGTCGAAATCCTGCACGTCCGCGACGCGCGCGGTGGCCTTGCGCAGCGCCTGGCTGATTTTCTGCCCCTGCACGAGGCCGAGCGGCAACTCGATGCCCTGCGCACTGACGCCGAGAGTGCCCCGCGCGAGGATGTTGCGGTCGTCCTGCTTGCGGCGATACGCGAGGTCGCGCCGCGGCGCGCGGTCGCGGATCATTTCCTGCCAGTCGAGTTCGCGGAAGACGCGCTCGATCTCCTCGCCGGTCAGTCCGGCCGCATAGAGCCCGCCCACCACGGCGCCCATGCTCGTGCCGGCGACGGCGTCGATCGGAACCTGCATCTGCTCCAGCGCGCGAATCACGCCGACGTGCGCGCCGCCGCGCGCGCCGCCACCGCTCAGCACGAGGCCGATGCGGGGCCGGCCGGGCGGTTGCGCGGGCGGGGCGTCCGCAGCGGCTGCCGGGTCCTGCGCGGGCTCGCCGGCGACGGCCGCGTGGGTTGCGATCGACGACAGCGCGGCGCAGTACAGCAATGTTCGCGATGCACGTATCGCGCGCGCGAATGGCGATCGAATTGACATCGGCGTCGGGGACCTTGGCCCTGCGGTGCCGCGATGTTAGCAAACGGCATCGCGCGGCTTACGGGGACGCGGTGCGATCGGGGATAATTCCGAATGCAGTGAGTCTTGCCATGACCGAACCGAAAGAACCGGACTTTTGTTTACGCCGACTGCGGCGCGCCGTGCCGCTTGCGCTGATGCTGCCCGTGGGCGTGCTGGCCGCGCCGTCTCCGCACCTCGAAGAAGTCGTGGTGACGGCCCAGCGCCAGGCGGTGCCGACGCTCGCCACGCCGCTCAGCATCGGTCGCGTCGGCGTGGCCGACATCGACCTCGTCGGAGCCACGCACAGCTCGGAGGTGCTCAATCGCATCCCGGGCGCGATGGTCCAGCGCGGCAGCGGCCAGGAGAGCCTCACGGCGATCCGCTCGCCGGTGCTGACGGGCGCCGGTTCCTGCGGCGCGTTCCTGTTTCTCGAAAACGGCGTGCCGGTGCGACCGGTCGGCTTCTGCAACGTCAACGGCATGCTCGAGATCAACACCGAGCAGGCCGACGCCATCGAGATCCTGCGCGGCACCGGAACGGCGCTCTACGGTTCGAACGCGGTGCACGGGACGATCAACGTACTGCAGGACGAGCCGGAAGCCCTGCCGGACCTCGAGTTGGGCATGGGCGCCGGCGAAGATGCCTACGGTCGGGTCACGGTCGCCGCCGCGCGCGCCGGTGCGGGCGTCGATGCAGGCTTGAGGGCGTTCTACGCACACGACGGCGGCTGGCGCGACGCATCGGGGTACGACGAGGAAAAGCTCAACGCGACGATCGTGGTCAGCGACGACCCGGACACCGCGAGCCCTCGAAAGTGATCGAAGGCGGCGAGACGATCAGCCGCGGGAACGACGTCGACACCGCGCCGCGGGAACTGCTCCGGGCCGCGCTGGAATTTGGCCCGCGCGAGGCGTTGTCCGCCGAGGCGGAATG
>JAJTCR010000225.1 GCA_021325695.1 Steroidobacteraceae bacterium
TTCCTCGTGGGCGCCTACCAGGAGACGCTCGGCGACCTGCACAACCTGTTCGGCGACACGCACGTCGTGCACATCAAGCTGCACGACGAGGGCGGCTGGTGGATCGAGGAGACGGTCAAGGGAGACACGGCGGCCGAGGTGCTGCGATACATGCAGTACGACGTCGAGCGGCTGATCCCGCAGTTCGCGCGCGACTGCGAGCGTGCCGTGCGCGAAGGCCGCATCACGCTGCCGGAGGCGCAATCGATGCGCCGGTTCTACGAGCACGAACTCGTCGGGTATACGTACCTGGAGCCGTGAGAACAAGTGTCTAGCGGTTAGTGTCCAGTGTCTGGTAGGAGCGGCGATGCCGCGCGCCGACGCGTCGGCTTCCTACTGAACACTAGACACTAGCCACTAGACACTTCCGTAGCCCAGCAGCACCGTCACACCGAGGGCGAGGAAGATCGCCGCCGCTATCCGATGCACGACCTGCATCGGCAGCTTCCGCGCCGCCACTTCACCGAGCAGCACCGCGGGCACGTTCGCGAGCATCATGCCGAGCGTGGTCCCCAGCACCACGGCGCCGAGCGCGGCATATTTCGCCGCGAGCGCGACGGTCGCGATCTGGGTCTTGTCGCCCATTTCGAGCAGGAAGAAAGCGATGAAGGTGGTGCCGAACACGCCGAACCGCGGCGCCGGCCCCGCGCGCTCGTCGTCCGCGTCGAGCTTGTCCGGGATCAGGGTCCAGGCGGCCATTGCGATGAATGACACGCCCAGGATCCAGCGCATCGCCGTGGGTCCGACCAGCGCGGAAATCCACGCGCCCGCGGCACCGGCCAGCGCGTGATTCGTCAGCGTCGCGACCAGGATGCCGAGGACGATCGGCAGGGGCTTGCGGAATCGCGCCGCGAGCACGAGCGCGAGCAGTTGTGTCTTGTCGCCGATTTCGGCGAGGGCGACGATGCCGGTCGAGATCAGGAACGCTTCCATCGGCGGGGCGACGACGAGCCGTGTCAGGCTGCAGCCGCCCAACGGGGCGCGCACTGTACACTGCCGGCCGCCTGCCTTCATCCGGACCTGCCTGCGATCGTGACGCTCCCAATGCACCGAGGTGGAGCGTGACCGTGCGGCAACGGCGTTTTTTGCGCCGCGTCAACGATTTAGGTTGCAGCCACCGCGAACGGTAGGTACATTCGCCACTGGTCAAGAAGTGACCAGTGTGCGCAACGCGCATCGTCGGCACCGAAACGCAGACAGAAGTCCAGCCTTAGATTCCAACTCTCGCTTCGCGCGGTGCCGCCTCATTCATGACGATCCTGCCCCAGGGACGCGTGTCCCTTCTCCGCCAGGGAACGGCGCAGCGCCACCGGCCCTGTGTGCGCGTGCCCGGCAGGCGTCCGGTCGGGGAAGGCTCCTCGACGGGCCAAGGCTCGATGGCTGGGGGCCTGTGGTAACATGCGCGGCGATCGTTGCCCGTACGTGTCTTGCAGGGCGCTTCCAGGCGCCACCCTTGTCAGCCGAAACGTCTTCGATCAGGTGACAGGACACGTCGCCGGAGCGCCGGGTGGAACCGACCGGCGACCGACCAGGCGCTCGGCTGCGAATCCTATCGTTGTATTGCTGTTGGTGAGTGCCGGTCAGGCAATGACGCCTGCAGACCGGTTTTGATGTGTTATCTCTGAGGATGTTCGAATGACCAAGATCTACGTGGGCAACCTGCCTTTTACCGCGACTGAGCAGGACGTGAAGGAACTGTTCGGCCAGCACGGAACCGTCGAGTCCGTTGCCCTCCCGACTGACCGCGAGACCGGCCGGCCGCGCGGCTTCGGCTTCGTCGAAATGCCCCAGGCGGATGCCCAGCGTGCCATGGGGGCGCTGAACGGCTTCAACATGGGCGGTCGCCCGCTGCGCGTCAATGAAGCGCAGGATCGTCCGCGCACCGGCGGCGGCGGCGGTGGCGGCCGCATGGGCGGCGGTGGTGGCCGTCCGGGCGGCGGCTACGGCGGTGGCGGCGGCGGTGGCGGCTACGGCGGCGGTGGTGGTGGTGGCGGCGGCCAGCGCCGCTGGTAACCCCGCGCGGGGTCCAGGCCTCACGGCCGGGCCCCGTCAGCACTGCCGGTTGATCCTGACGACGGTCGCGGCCTGACGGTCGCGCCCGTTCGTCGCGAGGCGCTCGAAGTACTGTCGCGGTACTGCGGGGACGAGCGCGTTCGTACGCCGGGTGCCACCCGGCTCACCACATGTCCCGCAACCTGCTCGCGATGTCCACGCGCGGGCCTTCGGCTGCCTGCAATGGCACGCCGCTCCCTTCCCTTTCGCCCGGCGCGGTGACGCGCTCGAATCGCCGCAACACGCTCTCGGTCAGGAACCGGCTGCGGGCACCGTGCACGTACCGGTCGCCCATGCCCGCCTGTTGCGTGACGTAGAAGCGCACCGGCGCCATCAGGCGCAACTCGTCCCTGGCGCGGGTCATCGCGACGTACAGCAGGCGGCGCTCCTCCTCGAGCAATTCCGCGCGACCCGCCGAGAACTCCGACGGGAAGCTGCCGTCGGTGACGTTGAGCACGTGCACGCTGTCCCACTCCTGGCCCTTGGCGGAGTGCACGGTCGAGAGCACGAGGTAATCCTCGTCGAGCAACGGGTCCCCGGCGAGGTCGCCGGTGGCCTGGGGCGGGTCGAGCGTGAGCTCCGTGACGAACGCTTCGCGGGTGCGGTGCTGCTGGCCGAGGCGCTCGAGCTGGTCGAGGTCGCCCTTGCGCGCCTGCGCCGCCTCGTAGAGCCGCTCGAGCTGCGGCTCGTACCACTGCCGTACACGGTGCAACTGCCCTTCCCAGGGCGCGCCCGCGGCGCCGATCTGCGCGAGCATCGGCACGAGCGTCGCCCAATCCTCGCGGGTCGCAGCCGGCACGCAGTGATCCGCGAGCGCCGACCATGCGAACGACGCGGCCTCGAAGGCGTCGCAGGCGCGTTGCGCGTTGGCCGGCCCCATCCCCGGCAGCAGCTGCAGCACGCGGAACGCCGCGATCCGGTTGCGCGGGTTGTCCGCCCAGCGCAGCACCGCGAGCAGGTCCTTGACGTGCGCCGCCTCGAGGAACTTGAGGCCGCCGTACTTCACGAACGGCACGTTGCGGCGCATGAGCTCGAGCTCGAGCACGTCGCTGTGGTCGGAATTCCGGAACAGCACGGCCTGGCGACGGAGGTCGATGCCGCGCTCGCGCGCCTCGAGCACCCGGTCGACCACGAACGTCGCCTGCGCCTGCTCGTCGAGCACCGTGACGTACTGCGGCCGGGCGCCCGAGCCGCGCGAACTCTGCAGGCGCTTCGAGTACTGGCGACCGCCCTCGGCCATGAGCGCGTTGGCCGCGTCGAGCACGCCCTGCGTCGAACGGTAATTCTGCTCCAGCGTCACGACGCGCGCCGCGGGCAGGAACTTCCCCGGAAAATCGAGGATGTTGTCGACCGAGGCCGCCCGGAACGAGTAGATCGCCTGGGCGTCGTCGCCGACGACCGTGAGCCCGGCGCCGTCGGGCTTCAGCCGCAACAGGATCTCCGCCTGCAGCACGTTGGTGTCCTGGTACTCGTCCACGAGCACGTGGTCGAAGCGCGCACCGAGCGTTGCAGCCAGCGACGGCTCCTGCATCATCACGTGCCAGTAAAGCAGCAGGTCGTCGTAGTCGAGCACCTGCTGCTCGAGCTTGGCTTCGACATAGGCCCGGCACAGCGCGGTGAGTTGCTCCTCCCACTCGAGGCACCACGGGTAAACCGTCTCGAGGGTGTGCCGCAGCGGCCGCTGAGTGTTGACGCGGTGCGAGTAGATCGCGAGACAGGTGTCCTTGCGCGGGAAGCGCTTTTCGGTGCGCGAGTAGCCGAGCCGGTGGCGCACGACGTCGACGAGGTCGGCCGCATCGCCCCGATCGAGCACGCTGAACCCCGGATCGAGGCCGAGCCTCGCGGCGTACTCGCGGACCAGGCGGTTGCCGATCGCGTGAAACGTCCCCGACCACGGCAGTCGCAGGTTCCCGGGCACGCCGGCGCGCCCTTGCGCCTGGGACGCCAGCGCGTCCGACATCACCCGCTGAGCGCGTCGCGTCATCTCGAGCGCGGCGCGCCGGCTGAACGTGAGGAGCAGCATGCGGTCCGGTGCCACCCCCCGCAGCAACAGATGCGCGACGCGGTGCGCGAGCGTGCTGGTCTTGCCCGTGCCGGCCCCCG
>JAJTCR010000226.1 GCA_021325695.1 Steroidobacteraceae bacterium
GGATAAAACGCGCTCGCCAGCCGGAAGTAGCCCTCCACATTGGGGTGCACGTGCTCGAGCATCAGGTCGGCGCCCACGATGCCGTCCCGCGCCACGTCGGCGAGCGCGCCGCGCACGTCGACAACGGTCGCTCCCTGCCGCTCCGCGACGTCGCGAATCACTGTGTCGAACGATTCCGGCGCCCGGAAACGCAATCCATCGAGGTCTTTCGCGGCCGTGTATTCATTCAGCGCCTCGGCGTACCTGCCGTCGCGGTCGAGGCGACGCGCCGTCTCGTAGCGAACTGCAGCCGAGTCCGGTCCCGCGCCGACGACGCTGACGAACGGCGGCTGGTCGCGCAAGTTGCTCGCAAGCGTACCCACGAGGACCGGCACGCCGGCCTGCGCGTACCTGCCGAGCAGCCGGTCGAGATTGCCGCGAAACTGACGCTCGCCGCGCACGAACAGCTCGGAGCCGAGCGGAATGGACCGCTCCTTCGCGACGCGCGCCATCAGTGTGCCGCCACGGTCGGAGAGCGGGTCCTGAGTCGGTCCGAGCAAGGGTCCGAGCGTGCGCTCGAGCGCCCGGTACACGTGCAGGCGCCGCAGCGTCGCGATCGCCCGCGCCACGCCGGGCGACCGCGCGCTCACGAGCGAGGAGCCCACACCACCGATGCCGAGGAACTCGTTGTGGCCGGTGTAGATGACGACGGCATCGGGTTGCCGGGCGATGATCTCGTCGGCGAAGTCGAGCAGCACGTAGCTCGTCACGGCCGCCATGGCCGTGTTGACCACCTCGACGTCGCGATCGGGATACGAGCGCTGCAGGCGCTGCTGCAGCATGGCCGCCGGCGAGGCCCAACGGCCGTATGGAAACCCCGCCGCGCTGGATTCACCCTGCACGAAGATGCGCAACGTGGCGTCCCCCTTCTTCGCCGGGAACCAGGTGGTGTCGATGCTCACGTCCGGGGCGCGCGTCGGGTCCGGGAAGAAACGCCGGACGGCTTCCGGATTCGGCTGCAGGTAGCCGGGCGCGCTCGCCACCGGAACGAACAGCGGCTCGAGCGTGCCCACGCCCGCGAGACGCAGCCCGCCTTCCGCGAACGCGAGCAGGACGAGCGGCGACAGCACCGTGATCAGCCACAGCAGGCGCTGTCGTTGCACGTGGCCCCCCGAGGACGAGAATCGACGTTTCTAGTAGATTCGCACGCTCGCGAGGAGCGGCTTTGAAGCGAATTCTCGGACTGTCGGCATATTATCACGACGCCGCTGCTGCCCTCGTCGTCGACGGGCGCATCGTCGCCGCCGCGCAGGAAGAACGCTTCACGCGGCGCAAGCACGACCCGGATTTTCCCGAGCACGCCGCGCGTTTCTGCCTCGAGCACGCCGGCCTGCGACTGCGCGACCTGGACGCGGTCGTCTTCTACGACAAGCCGTTCCTGAAGTTCGAGCGCCTGCTCGAGACATACCTCGCCTGTGCGCCGCGCGGCCTGCGCTCGTTCGTCGCGTCGATGCCGGTGTGGCTCAAGGAAAAACTGTTCCTCAAGGCGGAATTGCGGCGACGGCTCGCGGACCTCTGTGGTCCGTGGGGCAGGCCGCCGCCGTTGCTCTTCAGCGAGCACCATCGCTCGCACGCAGCGTCGGCCTTCTATCCGAGCCCGTTCGAGTCGGCCGCGGTGCTCTGTCTCGATGGCGTGGGCGAATGGGCCACGTCGTCGGCCTGGCTCGGCGACGGCACGACGCTCAAGCCGCTCTGGGAGCAGCACTTTCCCCATTCGCTCGGCCTGCTCTACTCCGCGTTCACGCACTACACCGGCTTCAAGGTGAACTCGGGCGAATACAAGATGATGGGGCTGGCTCCGTACGGCACGCCCCGCTACGCCGCGGCGATCCGCGAGCACCTCGTAGACGTCAAGCCGGACGGCACCTTCCGGCTCGACATGCGTTATTTCGAGTACGCGACCGGGCTGCGCATGACCAACCGGCGCTTCGACGCGTTGTTCGGCGGGCCGCCGCGGGCGCCCGGGCAACCGATCGACCAGCGCACGATGGACGTTGCCGCATCCATCCAGCAGGTCACCGACGAGATCGTGCTGCGCCTCGCACGGACGTTGCGCGAGGAGACGGGACAGCGTCACCTGTGCCTGGCCGGCGGCGTTGCGCTCAATTGCGTGTCGAACGGGCTGCTGGTGCGCGAACGCGTGTTCGACGACGTGTGGGTGCAACCTGCGGCGGGCGACGCCGGCGGCGCGCTCGGTGCGGCGCTCGTGGCCTGGCACGCACGGAATCCGGAGGCGCCGCGGACGCCGTCGAAGCCCGATGCCATGGCGGGTGCTCTGCTCGGTCCCGCGACCGACGACGAGACGCTCGGTGCGTTCCTGCAGCAGGAGGGTCTCCCGCACGAGACGCTCGAGGACGAACCGGCGCTCGCGGAGCGCGTTGCAGCCCTGCTCGCGGGCGGCGCAGTCGTCGGCTGGGTGCAAGGGCGAATGGAGTTCGGCCCGCGCGCGCTCGGCGCCCGCTCCATCCTCGCGGACCCGCGCAGGCCCGACATGCAGCGGGCCCTGAACCTCAAGATCAAATTCCGGGAATCGTTCCGCCCCTTCGCCCCGGCAGTGCTCGAAGAGCGGGCGTCCGAGTTCTTCGAACTGGACCGCCCGAGCCCGTACATGCTCGTCGTCGCCCCGGTGGCGGACCGACCCGTCGGGAGTACGACGGCGCCCGGCCAGGGATTCGAGCGGCTTAAGCGCATCGCAACCGGGTTGCCCGCGATCACGCACGTCGATTACAGCGCGCGCGTCCAGACGGTGGATCACGGCACGAATTTGCGTTTTCGGCGCCTGATCGAGTCGTTTGCGCGCCTGACGGGGGTGCCCGTGCTGGTCAACACCTCGTTCAACGTCCGCGGCGAGCCCATCGTCTGCACGCCGGCCGACGCCTTTCGTTGCTTCATGGCGACCGGCATGGACTACCTAGTGCTGGGCAACCGGCTGCTCGACCGGCGGCACCAACCCGCCGGCCATTCGCTGACCGCAACGGCGCGGGCGTTCGAGGACGACTGATGCATGCACTCACCCGCAACGATCGTCGCGAGCTGCGTTTCTTCGCGCTGGGCCTCGCGCTCGTGCTCGTCGTCGTCTTCTGGTGGTTTTTGCCCTGGTTCCGCGACCGGCCGGAGCCACTGTGGCCGCTGATCGTCGCCTGGTTCCTGGTCGTGATCGCGTGGGCTCACCCGCCCGCGATCCTGCCCCTGCACCGCGCGTTCCTGCCGGTGGCCCGCGTGCTTGCGTGGCTCAACACGTGGCTGCTGCTCGGCACCGTTTTTTTTGCGATGCTGCTACCGCTCGGCTGGGTCCTGCGCCGCCTCGGCAAGCTGCAGTACGTCACGGGCTTCGACGCACGCGTGACCACGTACCGCGTCCCCGTGCCGCCCGAGCATGAGTTGCGCCTGAAGGAGCCGTTCTGATGGGGGAGTTCCTGCGCGACCTGTGGCAGTTCATGCGCGTGCGCAAGAAGTTCTGGCTGCTGCCGCTCATCCTGGTGCTGGTGCTGCTCGGCGGTCTTGTCGTGATCAGCCAACAATCGGCGCTGGCCTCGCTGATCTACACGATCTTCTGATCGTCCGCACTCGCGGCCTGCGCTGTTCGTCCGCAGCGCTGTTGGAAAACGGCGATTGTTCAGGATTGCTTTTTTGCAATGCACCGTGCAACGCTGCAAAGGCACTGCGATTCCTGGCCGCGGCAGAACTACAACACCAGGTCGAACTCGGTCATGCGCACATGGAGTGAGCGACGAACGGGATCGGTGTCGGCCTCGCCCCGACGCCTCGCCGGGTTCGCGGCATGCCTCCTGGTCGCCGGCGTTGCATTGCACGGCTGTGCCGCGACCGATGTCGTCGCTCCCGACGCGCCCGCGGCGGCGTCCGGCACCAAGGTCACGCCGCAGCGTAACTGGGCGGACGCGGTGCTCTACTTCGTGATCCTGGACCGGTTCGCCGACGGTTCCGGCGCGAACGACACGAACGTCGCTCGCGCGAACCCGGGAGGCTTTCACGGCGGGGATTTCGTCGGTCTCACCCGGCAGCTCGACGAGGTCGCCTCGCTCGGCGCCACGGCAATCTGGCTCACGCCGGTCGTGCGGCAGATCGACTTCTGCCCGCCCGCGCAGCCCCCGACGGGAATCACGGTGCCGGGCGGGTGGTTCTAGTATGCCAGGTTGGCGGCCTGCCGGACCTCAGGACCGAGCTGCCCGAGGTGCAGCAGCACCTGTTCGACGCGCACTTGGGGCTGGCGCAGCGCACCGGGCTCGACGGGTTCCGGCTCGATACGGTCAAGCACATCGACCACGCGTTCTGGCAGAAGCACCGGGCCGAGACACGCACGCGGCTCGGTCGCGATTTCTTCCTGCTGGCCGAAGTCTGGGGCGGCTCGGCGCAGGTGCTCGACGACTACTTCGTCGACGACGAGATGGACGCGGGTTTCGATTTCACGTTCAAGGGCAGCTGCGAGGCGTTCGTGCAGGGCAAGGGACGGACCATCGCGTTCGCCTCGTACCTGGAGAAGCGCCACAAGGTCCGCAACGGCTACCACCTTGCACACTACCTGTCCTCGCACGACGAGCCGATGGCGCTGCACAACCTCGAGGGCGACCTCGACGCGTTTCGTCTCTGCGTCGCACTGCAGATGACCTCGCTCGGCATCCCGACGATCTACTACGGCGAGGAAGTGGGCCGCCGGGGCAGCGTCTGGCCCGTCAACCGCGGCGACATGCCGTGGGGCAACCGTGACGTGCAACCCGGCAAGGGCGTCGCGCGCGACGAAGCACTGCGCGAGTACTACCGCAAGCTGATCGAGGCGCGGCGCCGGAATCCGGCGCTGTCGCAGGGTGGCTTCAAGCGACTCTCGTCCGATGGCGACCTGCTCGTGTTCGAGCGCACCGACCCCGCGTCCGGCAACGCCGTCGTCGTCGCCGTGAATCGCGGCGCCGCCGATGCGAGCGCGAACGTGCCGGCGCCGGCCAGGTGGCAGGGCGGCCGCGTGAGCGACGCCGTGACCGGTGCCGCTGCGACGCTCGCGGGCGACCAGCTGGCCGTGACGGTGCCCGCGCGCCAGGCGCGCGTGTTCGTGCGCGAGAGCACCGGATAAGGGCGATGGGGGCCGAGGCAGTGCAATGGCACGGATAGCATTCCAGGGCATCGCCAAGCGCTTCGGCGACGTCAGCGTCATCGAGAACCTGGACCTCGAGATCCACGACCACGAGTTCATGGTATTCGTCGGACCGTCGGGCTGCGGCAAGTCGACGGCGCTGCGCATGATCGCGGGCCTCGAGGAGCCGAGCGAGGGGCAACTGTCGATCGGCGACCGCGTGGTCAACGACGTGCACCCGAAGGACCGCGACGTGGCGATGGTGTTCCAGAGCTATGCGCTCTACCCGCACATGACCGTGCGGGAGAACATTGCCTTCGGCCTCAAGATCCGCAAGGTCCCGCCCGGCGACGTCGAAAAGCTGGTCGACGAGGCGGCTGGGATCCTCGGCCTCAAGCCGCTGCTCGACCGCAAGCCGAAGGCACTCTCGGGTGGCCAGCGCCAGCGCGTCGCGCTCGGCCGCGCCATCGTGCGCAAGCCTTCCGTGTTCCTGTTCGACGAGCCGCTGTCGAACCTCGATGCCGAGCTCCGCGTGCAGATGCGTGCGGAACTCGCCAAGCTGCAGTACCGGCTCAAGACCACGACCGTCTACGTCACGCACGACCAGGTCGAGGCAATGACGCTCGGCCATCGGATCGCCGTGCTCGCGCCGATGGGCAAGGACCGCAAGAGCAACCTGAAGCAGGTCGGCACGCCGCTCGAGCTGTACGACCGGCCCGAGAACGTCTTCGTCGCCAAGTTCATCGGCACGCCGAACATGAACATGGTGCGCGCCACGGTGAACGCCGACGGTACGGGGCTGCAGGCGCAGGGTTTCGCGACGCCGGTCCCGGCCGCCCTACAGGCGGAGCTCAGGGCGCGGGCCGGCCGCGAGCTGCTGCTCGGCATCCGACCCGAGCACGTGGGCGAGGCGTCGGCCCACGGCTGGACCCTGACCGCGCCGCTCGGCGGCACCGTCGAAATCATCGAGACGATCGGGCACGAGGTGATCGTGCATTTCCGGTGCGGCGACGACATCGTCATCGCCAAGCTCGGCGCACACCGGATCCCGGCGTTCGGCGACCGCATCGATCTCGTCATGAACGCCGAGGCGATGCATCTCTTCGACCCGCAGACCGAACAGCGCATCGCGGGCTGAGGCCCGCCCAAGGAACGGAGCATCGAGCATGACGACGATCCATCGCAGGCAGTTTCTCGGTCGGGGACTCGGCGCCCTGATCGCCGCGGCCGGCCTCTCGTTCGGCGCGGCCGCCGAGGCCGCGACCGAGATCACGGTGTGGCACGCCTACCGCGGTGACGAGAAAGCCGCGTTCGAGAAGGTCGTCGGGCAGTTCAACGCGAAGCAGAAGGACATCGCGGTCAGGACCCTGGCCGTGCCCTACGACGCGTACGCCGACAAGATCACGGCGGCCGTGCCGCGTGGCAAGGGACCGGACGTCTTCATCTTCGCGCAGGACCGTCTCGGCGGCTGGGTCGAGGCCGGCCAGACCATCGAGCCGATCGATTTCTTCCTCGAGGACAAGACGACCGCGTCCCTGGTCCCGGGGATGATGCCGGCGATGACCTATCGCGACACGGTCTACGGCCTGCCGCTCAACTACAAGTCGATCGCGATGATCTACAACACCGCGCTCGTCAAGACGCCGCCGAAGACGACCGCGGAACTCGTCAAGCTCGCCAAGGGCATGACCGACGCCTCGACCGGCCGCTTCGGGCTCGCGTACGAGTACTCCAACTACTTTTTCCACGCCGCGCTCATGAACGCGTTCGGCGGCCAGGTGTTCGCGTCGGGGGCGGCACCCGTCATCGATTCGCCGCAGAACGTCGCCGCCGTCAAGACGATGCTCAAGTGGTACAAGCAGGACGGCATCCTGCCGGCCGATCCGTCGTCGACCCTGATCGCGAGCCTGTTCAACGAGGGCAAGGCGCCCATCGTGTTTTCGGGCCCGTGGTTCCTCGGCGAGGTGCAGGACAAGGTCAAGTATGCGATCGCACCGCTGCCGCTCGTGTCGGAGGCCGGCAACAAGCCGATGAAGCCCTGGCTCACGGTCGAGGGTGTCTACGTTTCGGCGGGCACGAAGCACAAGGAACAGGCGTACACGTTCGCCGAATACCTGGTCTCGCCCGACGCCGCGGTCGTGCTCGCGCTCGAAGGCGGCCAGTTGCCGACCAACAAGGCCGTCTATACGGATCCGCGGGTCGCGAAGAACGCGACGCTGCAGGGCTTCCGCAAGCAGCTCGACACGGCGGTGCCGATGCCGAATTACGCCGAGATGACGCTGATGTGGTCACCCGTGACGACGGCGATGAACAAGATCGTGAAGGGGTCGGCCACGCCGGAGGCCGCGCTCAAGGAAGCGCAGGAGACCGTCAAGGCCAACATCGCCAAGCTGCGCAAGGGCCGCTGACCGGACACCGGACGTGAACCAGATCGCAGGCAGCATCCGCGCGGTGCGGCAAGAGGTGGCGGACACGCCGGCCCGGCGCGCCCGGCGGTTCCTGCTGCAGCCGGCCGCGCTGGGCCTGCTGCTCGCGCTGCTGGTGATGGCACTGCTCAGCCGGTGGTTCGCGGGCCAGATCGGCGCGGAACTGACGGCGCAAACGCAGGGGCGCGTGGCGATCCTCGAGGCATCGGCGCTCGCCGAGGCGGTCTCGGGACTCGTCGCGGCGAGCCCGGACGACACCACCGCGTTGCAGTCGGCCA
>JAJTCR010000227.1 GCA_021325695.1 Steroidobacteraceae bacterium
GCGGGGCTACGCGGGCTACGGCCTGCCACTAGGCGACCTGGTCCAGGAAGGCAACGTCGGCCTCATGAAGGCGGTCAAGCGCTTCGACCCGACCGTCGGGGTGCGACTGGTCTCCTTCGCGGTCCACTGGATCCGCGCCGAGATCCACGAATACGTGCTGCGCAACTGGCGGCTCGTCAAGGTCGCGACGACCAAGGCGCAGCGCAAGCTGTTCTTCAACCTGCGCAAGTACAAGCGCAATCTCGGATGGCTCTCGGCGGAGGAAACGGCGGCAGTAGCTCGCGACCTCGGCGTGACCGAGCACGAGGTCACGGAGATGGAGCGCCGGCTTTCCGCGCGGGACGTCTCCTACGATCCGGTGCCGGACGCCGAGGACGAGGAGTCGGCCAGCTATTCGCCGGCCGCGTACCTCCCGGCCCCCGACGCCGACCCGGCGGTCGCCGTCGAACGGGCGGAATGGGACGACGACGTCAGCGACCGCGTCGCATTTGCGATGACGCAGCTCGACGAGCGCAGCCGGGCGATCCTCAAGGCACGCTGGATGGACGAGCCGAAGGCGACGCTGCACGACCTCGCCGACCAGTACGGCGTGTCCGCCGAACGCATCCGCCAGGTGGAGGCGAATGCGATCAGGAAGCTGAGGAAGCTAGTGACTAGTGAATAGTGACTGGTGACTAGTAGGAAAAGAGAAGGGCGCCGTTTGGCGCCCTTTTCTTACTGGTCACTAGTCACCGATCACTAGTCACTTCGTCAGCCTTGCTTCGCCTTCTCGACGTTCTCCTGCGTCACCGGCACGATCGTGATCTCGACGCGCCGGTTCTGCGCGCGGCCCGAATCCGTGTCGTTGCTCGATACCGGGTGACCCTCGCCGGCGCCGATGGTGACCATGCGCGTGCGGTCGACGCCGTGGCCCGAAAGGTATGTGGCGACGCTGTTGGCGCGACGCTCGGAAAGTTGCTGGTTGTACGTGTCGCTGCCGACGGAATCTGTATGTCCCGCGACTTCGATCACGGTTTTGTCGTACTCCGCCAGCGTCGCGGACACCTTGTCGAGCACCGGGTAGAACTGCGAGTTGAGGTCGGAGCTGTCGAACGCGAACGTGACGCCACCCGGCATGTCCAGCGTGATGTTGTCGCCCTGGCGGACGACATCGACGCCGGTTCCCGCCATCTGCTCGCGCAGCTTGGCCTCCTGCTTGTCCATGTAGTAGCCGACGGCGCCACCGGCGAGCGCGCCCGCCGCGGCACCGATCATGGCGGCCTGGAACTTGTCGTTGCCACCGGTGAGCAGGCCGATCACGGCCCCCGCGGCCGCACCGTAGCCCGCGCCCTTGCGGGTCTTTTCCTTGTCCGGATTGGTCGCCACGTCCTCCATGGCCGCGCACCCGCTCAGCGCCAACGCCCCCGTGGCCACGAACGCGACGATCCCCGATTTGTTGATTCGAAACATGGCGAACGACTCCTGGCTGGGAATGAAAACTTAACGTGCGGCGGTTCGTCCCGTTGACGGACCGTCCCGATTGTCAAAGTGCACTGAATACCGGTTCGACGCCGGCTGCACGGACGGCCGCCGTGACGGCCCGATGCGTATCGAGATTCAGCGCGTCGGGCAAAAGTTCCTCGGGTCCGGCCCGGCGCGCCAGGGCGTGCGCGGCGGCGATCAACATGCCGTCGGTGAACCGCGGCACGCCGGCTTCGAGCGCGCCCTTGAACAGGCCCGGGAACGCCGCGACGTTGTTGATGCCCTTGCCGTCCGCCGCGAACACCGCGCCCCGCTCGAGCGCGGCCATCGGCTCGATCTCGGCGTCGGGGTTGGACAGGGCGAAAATGATCTGGCCCGGCCGCACCCATTCCGGCTTGATGAGCCCGCGGCCGCCGGTGGTCGCCCCGACGCTATCGGACCTGGCCATGAGTTCCGGCACCGTGGCAACCTCGCCGCCGAGCCCGCGCAAACGCTCCAGCGCGTCGGCGCGCAGGTCCGACCCCAGCAGCCGTTGCACGCCCTGCGCCCGCAGCACGCGGGCGATCCCGAGCCCGGCCGCGCCGAGTCCGACCTGACCCACGACGGACGACGACAGGCTGCGACCGACGCGCTTCACCGCGTTGATGAGTCCCGCCAGCGCGACGACGGCGGTGCCGTGCTGGTCGTCGTGCAGCACGGGAATCCGCAGCCGCTCCACGAGTTCGGCCTCGATCGCGAAGCACTCGGGCGCCGCAATGTCCTCGAGCTGGATCGCCCCGAACGACGGGGCGATCGAGACGATCGTCTCGACGATCCGGGCGGTGTCCTTGGAATCGATCAGGATCGGATACGCCGTGAGACCGACCAGCGCCGCGAACAGCGCGGCCTTGCCTTCCATCACCGGCAGGCCGGCGACGGGACCGATGTCGCCGAGGCCGAGGATCGCGGTGCCGTTCGTGACCACCGCCACCGTGTTCTGGCGATTGGTATAGAGGGCGGCCTTGGCGGCGTCGTCCCGGATCGCAATGCAGACGCGCGCGACGCCGGGCGTGTAGATGTCGCGCAGGATCTGCTGGGTCGTGATCTGCAGCGAGGGCTCCATGTGGATCTTGCCGCCCTTGTGCCGGTTGAACACGCGGTCGGACTTGCCGACGAAGCGCGCGTGCGGCAGCGCGTTGATCTTCCCGTAGAACTCGGGGTGGGCCTGCTCGTCGATCTCGACCGTGATCTCCCAGAGCGTGCGCCCCTGCTCGCGGCGCAGCGACTGCAGGTGCTCGATTACCAGCTGCGCCTCGGCGATCACCTCGAGCACGCTCGCGAGCGCGCCGGGCTTCTGGAAGGTTTCGACCAGCAGGATCTCGGGAATCTTCACTCGCGCGCATCTCCGACCCGGGCCGCATACGATAGCAGTCCGCTCGCGCCTGCCGGGCAGGTCGAAACTGGTCGCTACCCATGGCAACGCTCCTGACGTCCTCGGCGCCGCGCACCGTGCGACGCTGGCCGGCGTGGCTCGTGATCGCATCGTTGACGTTTGCGTCCGCCTGCGAAAGCCACAAGCAGGCACCGGCCGAGCGCGCCATCGTCGAGATCGAGGCCGTCGTGAACGACGCGGGGACGGCGCCGGCGAAGTTCATCCCAGGCGAACTCCAGGACGTGCAGGCCGGCGTGGCCGAACTCAAGCGTGCCTATGCGTCGCGACGGTACGGGGCGGTGCTCGAGCGAGCGCCGGCAGTGCTCGCAGCGGCCGAAGCGCTGGGGCCGTCGGCCGCAGCACGGGAAAGGGAGCTGAATCGCGCGCTGCGCGACCAGTGGGCGACATTGGTCCACGCCGTGCCCGCGGAACTCGCTGCGGTCGCGGAGCGCTTCGACCGTCTGGAGGCCCGGAAGCCGCTGCCCCGGGGCGTGACCGTCGATGACGTTCGCGCCGCGAAAGGCCGGTTGCGCGATGCGCTCGCGCTGTGGGACCGGGCATTGCAGGAAGAAGAGTCCGGTCGTCTGCCCGAGGCCGTCACGCTCGCCGGCCAGATCCGCGACATGGGTCGATCCGTGGACGCGCTGTCGCAGTCCGGCCCGGCCGCGGCACCGGTCAAGTAAAATGCGTTCTTTGCCCTACTCCCCGGGGAGCCCACCTTGCCCGCCCATGCCCTGAATCCCCTCGACCTTTACGACGTCCGCTCGGAGCTCACGGAAGAAGAGCGCATGGTGCAGGACTCGGTCGGGCGCTTCGTCGACGACGCGGTGATCCCGATCATCCGCGAGCATTTCGAGAACCACACGTTTCCAGGCGAGCTGGTCGGCGAGCTCGCGGGTCTCGGGCTGCTCGGCAGCTCGCTCGAGGGATACGGCTGCGCCGGCATGAACGCGGTGAGCTACGGCCTGATCTGCCAGGAACTCGAGCGCGGCGACTCGGGCCTGCGCAGCTTCGTGTCGGTGCAGTCCTCGCTCTGCATGTACCCCATCCATGCCTACGGCAGCGAGGAACAGAAGCAGGCGTACCTGCCGCGCATGGCACGCGGCGAAGTGATCGGCTGTTTCGGGCTCACGGAACCGCACGGCGGGTCCGACCCCTCCAACATGAAGACGCACGCAAAACGTCGCGGCGACGACTGGGTCCTGAACGGCGCGAAAATGTGGATCACCAACGCGCCGATCGCCGACCTGTTCGTGATCTGGGCGCGAACCGAGGACGGCATTCGCGGCTTCCTGGTCGAGAAGGGTG
>JAJTCR010000228.1 GCA_021325695.1 Steroidobacteraceae bacterium
GCGAGGTCACGCGCAGGACGTCCCGTCCGCCCGGCCCGCGGGTCACCTGGAAGTTGAATTCGGACAGGAAGGCTGGCCGGTCGAGGCCATACCGCGTGAAGGTGTCGCCGGAGGCCAGGGCTGCCCGCAGCGCGCCCAGGTCTTCCTGCGTCGCCGAGACGAGCTCAATCTCGGCGTCGAACGGCTGGTTGAGGGCGGAATTCAGGCGAATCTCGCCCAGCCCGAGCGCGTACAGCGCACCCGGGGACATCAGCGCGCTCATGAGCAGGACGCGGCGTACGGCAGTCTTCATCGGGTCTCCCACCAATCGCGAATCGAGATGCGGTCGCGGCCAGGAAAAGCCGCTCCGGAGGGTTCGCGTAACTTATGCCAATTCAACATAACTATAGCCCACGGCCCCAGACGCGCCCAACACGACTGGTGACGCAGGCGCCTTTGTAGCCCTTCGCGTATGTCAAATAGCGGACACGCAGCACATTTCCGGGAGGCGGAGGGGCGCCCACTGCCGGCGCAACGGACAGGTCGCGTTGGATCAGGAGATGACCGGCGTGGACGAGCGCACGTCCGCATTCTGCGCCCGGTGGCGCAGCAGATGGTCCATCAGCACGAGCGCCAGCATCGCCTCGGCGATCGGCACGGCCCGGAAGCCGACGCAGGGGTCGTGCCGGCCGGTCGTGACCACCTCGACCGGCTGTCCGTGCACGTCGATCGTGCGACCGGGTTTCACGATGCTCGAGGTCGGCTTGATCGCCATGCTGACCAGCAGGTGCTGGCCCGAGGAAATGCCCCCGAGCGTGCCGCCGGAGTTGTTCGTCAGGAACCCCCCGGGGGTCATCTCGTCCCGGTGTTCCGAGCCCCGCTGCTCCACGCTCGCAAAGCCGGCCCCGAGTTCCACGGCCCGGACGGCGTTGATCCCCATCATCGCGTACGCGATGTCGGCGTCCAGCCGGTCGAAGATCGGCTCGCCGAGGCCCGGCGGCACGCCGGTCGCCACCACGTTCACGCGCGCCCCGATCGAATCGCCCTCGCGTCGCAGCGTGTCGATCAGCGCCTCGAGTTCCGCCACCCGCGCCGGCTCGGCGCAGAAGAACGGATTGGTGTCGATCGCCGCGCGGTCCTGCAGTGCGAGCTTCAGCGGTCCCATCTGGGCCAGGTAGCCGAAGATCTCGATGCCGCGGCCCGCCAGGTACTTGCGCGCGATCGCGCCGGCCGCGACGCGCATGACCGTCTCGCGCGCGGATGAGCGCCCGCCCCCGCGGTAGTCGCGCAGGCCGTACTTCTGCTGGTAGGTGTAGTCGGCGTGGCCCGGCCTGAAGCGGTCCTTGATCCTCTCGTAGTCATAGGAGCGCTGGTCCGTGTTCTCGACCAGCAGCCCGATCGGCGTGCCGGTGGTGACGCCTTCGAACACGCCGGAGAGGATTCGCACCGTGTCAGGCTCCCGGCGCTGGCTCGTGTACTTCGAGGTACCCGAGCGGCGCCGCTCGACGTCGCGCTGGATGTCAGCCTCGGCGAGCGGCAACCCCGGTGGACAGCCGTCGACGATGCAGCCGAGGGCGGGACCGTGGCTCTCGCCGAAGGTCGTGACCGTGAAGAGTCGCCCGAACGTATTGCCCGACATGATGATCGTTGTTCAGTTCGTCAGCGCCCGACGGTGCCTGCCGAGGTCGTCCTTCGTCAACACGAAAACGCCGCCTCCCCCGCGCTCGAACTCGAGCCAGAGGAAGGGCACCGACGGAAACGCTCGCTGCAGCCGTTCCTCGCTGTCGCCCACCTCGACGACGAGCACGCCGCCCGGCGCGAGGTGTCGTTCCGCACCGTGGAGGATCCGTCGCACGACGTCGAGACCGTCCGCGCCGGCCCGCAGGGCCATGTCCGGTTCGTGCCGGTACTCCTCGGGCAAGGCCGCCATCTCGGCGTCGCTGACGTACGGCGGATTCGACACGATCAGCTCGAAGCATCGGTCGGCGAGGGGTTCGTACACGTCGCCCTGGTGCAACGCCACGCGTGCGTCGAGCCCGTGCCGGGCGACGTTGCGACGCGCGACGGCCAGCGCGTCGGGCGAAAGGTCGACCGCATCGACGCGCGAGGCGGGGAAGCGCACGGCGCAGGCGACCGCGATGCAGCCGGAGCCGGTGCCGATGTCGAGCACGCGCCGCACCGCATCGGGTTCGACCCAGGGCGCGAAGCCGGCCTGGATGAGCTCGGCGAACGGGGACCGCGGCACGATCACGCGCTCGTCGACCTCGAACTCGAGACCGGCGAACCACATGCGCCGCATCAGGTACGCCGCCGGCACGCGACGGCGCAGCCGCTCCGCGAACAGCGAGAGAACGTTCTCGAGCTCGGCGGGGCCGACCTTGTGTTCGTAAGCCGCGGCGGCTTGTCCATGGTCGAGGTCGAGCGCGTGGAACACGAGTGCCGCCGCGTCGTCCGTGGCGTCGCCGGTCCCGTGGCCGAAGGCGAGACCGGCGGCGTCGAACTCACGCGCGCCGAACTCGACCAGCTGTGCGACCGTCGGCGACCGCGGTGGTCTGCTCGCGAAGGGGGCGGGCGTGGCGGGCGCGGTCATTGTGGGATAATCGCAGGGATGACCGCTCGCCTCATGCTCCGACTCGGCCTGTTTGCCATTGTAGCGTTTGTCGTCGGGCTCGTTGCCGCCCAATGGCTGCTGCAGCCCCGCGACGTGGCGCCGCCGGTGACCGAGAACGCCACGGTGTTCCTGCCGCCGCGGGCGATCCCCGCGCTCGATCTCCTCGACGAGGACGCACGCCCGTTCACGGCCGACTCGTTGCGGAATCGCTGGACCGTCGTCTTTTTCGGCTTCACGCACTGCCCCGACGTCTGCCCCACCACGCTGACCACGATGGCGCAGATGAAAAAGCAGCTGGCCGACCTGCCCGCGGACGAGCAACCGCAGGTCATGCTGTTCACGGTCGACCCGGAGCGCGACACGCCGGAGCGCCTCAAGGCGTACGTGAGATTCTTCGACCCGGGCTTCGGGGCCGCCACCGGCACGCTCGAAGGAGTCGAACGGGCCGCCGCCGCGTTCGCCGTGCCGTTCGCCAAGGTGCCGCTGCCGCAGGGCGGATACACGATGGACCACGGCGCCGGCGTGTTCTTCGTCGCCCCCGACGGCAGCGTGCACGCCTACTCGTCGCCGCCGCTGCGCCCCGACACGCTCGCGCGCGACTACCGCAAGGTCGTGCGGTACTTCGAGGAGCTGCGGGGGTGAGCGATCTGGTCGAACGCTCTGGCGGCGACGAGCTGTTCGCCCAGCTCCAGCGCGCCCTGCCCCAGCACTGGCTCTCCAGGGGCATGCACGCGCTCGCGCGCAGCCGCCGGCGCCCGGTCCGCGACGCGCTGATCCGCACCGTGCTGCGTGCCTATCCTCAGATCGACATGCACGAGGCGCTGCAGCCGGACCCGTTCGCCTACGACTCGTTCAATGCGTTCTTCACGCGTCAGCTGCGTCCGGGCGCGCGCTCGATCTGCGACGAGCCCGACACCGCGGTGTCGCCCGTGGACGGCTCGGTGAGTCAGCTCGGGCGCACCGACGCGGGCAAGCTCGTGCAGGCCAAGGGCATGGACTACACCTGCGACGCACTGCTCGCGGACGCCGCGTCGGCCGCGCGCTACGTCGGTGGCAGCTTTGCGTGCCTCTACCTCGCGCCCTATGACTACCACCGGATCCACATGCCGCTCGACGGCGTGCTGCGCGCGACGCGCTACGTGCCCGGGCACCTGTTCAGCGTCAACGCCTCGACCGCGCGGACGGTGCCACAACTGTTCGCTCGCAACGAGCGCGTCGTCTGCGATTTCGATACGGAGCACGGCCCGCTCTGCATGGTGGTGGTGGGGGCATTGTTCGTGGGCAGCATCGAGACCGTCTTTGCCGGCGAGATCAATCCGCCGCCCGGTCGCGGTGGCCAGGTCCGCGCGATCGAGGCAGGGGTCGGCCGGCGGTTTGCGCGCGGCGAGGAACTCGGCCGCTTCAACATGGGCTCGACCGTGATCGTGCTGTTCGGGGAGCCGGCGCGCTTCGAGCCGCGCATCGAGCCGGAACACCCCGTGCGCATGGGACAACCGCTCGCCCGCTTTGGCACATGACCGGCCACGCACGCGCTCCGGCAACGCCGCGCCCGGACGACTGGCGCCCGACGTCGACGCTCGAGG
>JAJTCR010000229.1 GCA_021325695.1 Steroidobacteraceae bacterium
GCGGCCGACACGCCCAACGGGCTGGTGGTCCCGGTGGTGCGTGACGCCGACCGCAAGGACGTGTTCGAACTCGCGCGGGACCTCGCCGAACTCAGCGAAAAGGCTCGCGGTGGCAAGCTGACCGCCGCCGACATGCAGGGCGGGTGCTTCACGATTTCGAGCCTCGGCGGCATCGGCGGCACCGCGTTCACGCCGATCATCAACGCACCGGAGGTTGCGATCCTCGGCGTGTCGCGCTCCGCGCACAAGCCCGTCTACCGCGACGGCGGTTTCGTGCCGCGACTGATGTTGCCTTTGTCGCTCTCATACGACCACCGCGTCATCGACGGCGCGGCAGCGGTGCGCTTCACGTCGTTCCTGGCGGCGGCGCTCGCCAACGTCGAAGGGTTGATGAGGGCGATCCCTTGAGCACCGAAGGACGCGGCAGCCAGCCACCCACGACGCCGACCCGCGAGATCCGCTTGCCGGACCTCGGGACGCAAGCCGAGGTGTCGGTCCTCGAGTTGCTGGTCAAGGTCGGCGACACCGTCGAGAAGGACACGCCGCTGGTGACGCTCGAGAGCGACAAGGCGTCGATGGACGTCCCGTCGCCCGCGCCCGGCGTCATCGAGAAGATTTTGGTGAAGCCAGGCGACAAGGTCGCCAGCGGCACGAAGATCATGGAGCTCGCCGGGGCGCCCCAGCTCAAGGCGGAGGAACTGCCGGCGCAGTCGCGCGACCCGCGCCAGGCCGAGCCGTTCGGTGGCGAACCCTACGTCTCGACGGTGCCGATCAAGCCGCTCAGCGCCGAGGAGCTCAAACGCGGCGCGCAGGGCGCTGCGCCCGCGACGGCTCCGAAGCAGGAGCTGGCGCCGCCGCCGCAGGCCGCCACGTACGACTTCGACGTCGTGGTGATCGGCGCGGGACCGGGCGGCTACACGGCCGCATTCCGCGCAGCGGACCTGGGCCTCAGGGTGGCGCTGGTCGAGCGCTGGCCCACGCTCGGCGGCGTCTGCCTCAACGTCGGCTGCATTCCGTCCAAGGCGTTGCTGCACGCGGCCAAGGTCATCGAGGATGCGCAGGCGATGGCCGCGCACGGCGTCGCATTCGGACCGCCGCACGTGGACGCGGCGCGGCTCCGCGACTGGAAGAACCAGGTCGTCGGTCGGCTCACCGGTGGCCTCACCGCGCTGGCGAAGCAGCGCAAGGTCACGGTGCTGCGGGGCGTCGGCACGTTCGAGAACGATCATGCCGTGCGCGTGACCACCGATGACGGCGCGACCACCTCGGTCACTTTCGCGCATTGCATCGTCGCCGCGGGCTCGGAGTCGCTGCGACTGCCGGGCCTGCCCGACGATCCGCGCATCATCGATTCGACCGGGGCGCTCGAACTGGACCTGCCGGAACGCCTGCTCGTCGTGGGCGGCGGCATCATCGGGCTCGAGATGGCGACCGTTTACGCCGCGCTGGGCGTCAAGGTCAGTGTCGTCGAAATGACCGAGGGACTGATGCCGGGCTGTGACCGCGACCTCGTGCGACCGCTCGAAAAGCGCATCGCGAAACAGTACGAGGCGATCCTGCTGCGCACGAAGGTCGCGAAGGTCGAGGCGCTCGCGGACGGCCTGCGGGCCACGTTCGAAGGCGACAAGGCGCCCGAGCCGCAACTCTACGACAAGGTGTTGATTGCGGTCGGGCGCACCCCGAACGGCAAGCGCCTCGCCTGCGAGGCAGCCGGGGTCGTCGTCGACGAGCGCGGTTTCATCGCCGTCGACCGGCAGCAGCGCACGAACGTCCCGCACGTCTTCGCGATCGGCGACATCGTCGGACCGCCGATGCTCGCGCACAAGGCGACGCACCAGGGCAAGGTGGCCGCGGAAGTCATCGCCGGTCACAAGCGCATGTTCGATGCACGCGCGATCCCGTCAGTGGCTTACACGGACCCCGAGATCGCCTGGGCAGGGCTCACCGAGACGGACGCGAAGGCCAAGGGCATCGGCTACGAAAAGGCCGTGTTCCCCTGGGCGGCCAGCGGGCGATCACTCGCGCTCGGACGCGACGAAGGGTTCACCAAGCTGATGTTCGACCCGGCGACGCACCGAGTCGTCGGAGGCGGCATCGTCGGCACGAATGCGGGCGACCTGATCTCCGAAGTGATGCTTGCGATCGAGATGGGGGCCGACGCGGGCGACATCGGACTCACGATCCACCCCCACCCGACATTGTCGGAAACCGTGGCGATGGCGGCCGAGGCGTTCGACGGCTCGCTCACCGACCTGTACCTTCCGCGCAAGGTGCAGCCGCGGAAGGAACCTGCGCGCTGACCACCGCGCCGGAGCATGCACCAGACGCTGACCAGGACCCTGCGACTGCTCGGACTGCTCGAGTCCGGGCGACGCCTCGAACTGAAGCTGCGCCTGCGGGATGAGCGGTCGCTGCCGCAGGCGATGATCATCGGCGCGATGAAGTGCGGCACGAGTTCGCTGCACAACTACCTCACGCAGCACCCGGGCGTGATCGCGCCGCTCCGGAAGGAAGTGCATTACTTCGACGTCCGGTTCGACGAGGGCGAGCGCTGGTACCGCGCCAACTTCGGTCGTGTGGGCGAACCGGGCCTCAACCTCGACAGCAGTCCGTATTACCTGCTTCACCCGCTGGCACCGTCGCGCGCCCATGCGCTCGTGCCGCAGGCGAAGCTGATCGTGCTGCTGCGCGATCCCGTGCGGCGGGCCTACTCCCACTACTGGCACGAGCGCGACAAGGGACGCGAGACCTTGTCGTTCGAGGAAGCGATCGCGGCGGAGCCCGCCCGCCTCGGCGACGACGAACAGCGTCTCGCGCGCGGAGAGATCCGGCAGAGTCGCGCGCACCAGCACTTCAGCTACCTCGCGCGTGGACGGTATGCGGAGCAGCTCGCGCGATGGTCGCGGCTCTACCCGCGCGAGCGGATGCTGGTGCTGAGGTTCGAGGACCTCGCGCGCGACCCCCTGGCCGTGCTCGACCGGACCTTGGAGTTCCTCGGCCTGCCGCCGATCGAGAACGTACGGCTCGAGGCGCGCAACGCGAGAAAGTATCCGCCGATGAATCCGGCGACCGAGGAGCGGCTGCGCGACTATTTCGCGCCGCACGAAGCGCGCCTGCAGTCCTTGCTCGCCGAACCGGCCGGCGCGTAGCGCGAGCGCTAGGCGAGCCGTCGCAACGCTTCGAGGTAGCGGGCCTCGTCGGGCGGCAGTCCCGAGCGTTGCGCCTGCCAGAGCGCCTCGCCGAGGCAGTCGATCATCGCATGCTCCACGGCATGGACGTCGCGCAGGCGTTCCAGCAGCGCGCGGTGCACTTCGGTGATGCCGGCGGGCCGATTGGTCGCTACCTGCTCGCGGATCGCGAGGTGCAAACCCATGTGCAGGAACGGATTGGTCTGGCCGCCCTCCGGCGTGTAGTCGCGCTGGAGCGCGTCCTCGCCGGCTTCGAGCACGCGGGCGTAGTCCGGGTGCAGCACGACCACGCCGATGATCTGGTCTTCGAGCGGCTCGACCGGCAACGATTCGCGGTGCTTGCGCCAGGCTTCCGTATACATCCGGCGCAGCGCCGACCGGTCCTGGTCGTGGAAGAACGGCATCAGCGCGCCTTGCGCCGGGTCGGCGCGGCCGCGGGCTGCCGCAACGGGAGCGTGGCCGGCAGCGGCAGCGTCTTGGCGCGGTACTCGCACAGGTCGACGACCGGGCACCGCGGACACTCGGGCACGCGCGCCTTGCAGACGTAGCGCCCGTGCAGCAACAGCCAGTGGTGCGCGTCGAGCAGGTACTCCGCCGGCACCTTGCGCAGCAGTTGTTCCTCGACCGCGCGCGGAGTCGAGCCCCGCACGAGCCCGAGCCGGTTCGACACCCGGAAGATGTGCGTGTCGACCGGCATGGTCGGCTCGCCGAAGGCGCTGTTCAGGACGACGTTCGCGGTCTTGCGACCCACGCCCGGCAGCGATTCGAGCGCCTCGCGGTCGCGTGGCACTTCGCCGCCGTACGTGTCCAGCAGGATCCGGCACATCGCGAGGATGTTTTTCACCTTGGTGGGGTAGAGGCCGATCGTGCGCACGAAGCCGGCAAGTCCGTCCGGGCCGAGCGCGAGCAGGGCCTGCGGCGTGTTCGCCACCGGAAAGAGCTTGCGCGTCGCGA
>JAJTCR010000230.1 GCA_021325695.1 Steroidobacteraceae bacterium
GACGGAACGCTGGTCGCGATCGAATCGTCGGTCGGGATCGTCACCGCGGTGCTGCACCACTCGCCCGACGTGCGTCGCGGCGTGGTGTCGATGGCGCACGGGTTTTCCGCGACGGCGGAGGAGGGCCGGGCCGCGTCGACGTCGGCGCTCGTCGACGACACGGCGGGGTACGAGCCGATCACCGGCCTGCCGCGCATGAGCGCGATCCCGGTGCGGGTGCGACGCGTGGCGCTGGCCGGCTGACCGACCTCAGAGTTTTTCGCGGCGCAGGCGGAGCCCGGCCCGCTCGCGGTCCCAGGTGTCCGCGGTGATGCCCTGCTCGCGGAACACGACCTTGCGCACCTTGTTGGTCTCAGTCTTCGGAAGCTCGGTGACGACGCGGACGTAGCGCGGCACCATGAAATAGGGAAGGCGCGGGATCAGGAACTCGGTGAGTGCCTGCGGATCGACCGTGTGCCCGGCGCGTGCGGTCACGACGGCCATGATCTCTTCCTCGGCGACCTCGCTCTGCACGCCGACGGCCACGGCTTCCGCGACGTCCGGATGCTGGCGCACGACGTTCTCGACCTCGAACGACGAGACGTTTTCGCCGCGCCGGCGGATCGCGTCCTTGCGGCGGTCGACGAAATAGAACTCGCCGCGGTCGTCCTGCCGGAACAGGTCGCCGGTGTGGAACCAGCCGTTGCGCCAGGCGTCGACCGTGGCCTGCGCCTGGCCGTCGTAGCCGATGCACATCGTCCACGGCGTATCGCTGCGCAGCACGAGCTCGCCCACGCTGCCGCGGGGCACGTCGACGTCGTGCTCGTCGACGATGCGGGCCTCGATGCCGCTGCGCGGCCGCCCGCAGGAGCCGTGCGACGCCGTGTTGAGGTCCGTGACGAGCGGCGCCGAGACCTCGGTCATGTTGAAGCCGGTCAGGTAGTCGAAGCCGAAACGCCGTGCGAACGCGACCGTTTCTTCGTTGATCGGGAACATGGTCATGCAG
Source organism: Steroidobacteraceae bacterium (assembly GCA_021325695.1). Lineage (GTDB taxonomy): Bacteria > Pseudomonadota > Gammaproteobacteria > Steroidobacterales > Steroidobacteraceae > RPQJ01. Next base: position 986 of record JAJTCR010000230.1, read on the forward strand.
CGCAGTGGGTTGTCGTGATCGTCGGGCCGGGCCGGCTCGCGCGCCAGGAACGCCGCCATGACGCCGATCAGCCCCGACGACGTCGCGCAATTGCCGGCGCGCACCTGGTCCCAGAATTTCGTGGTGCTGAAGCCGTCGACGAGGTGCACGCCGCCGCCGCGGATCAGCGCGATGTAGACCGCGCTGGTGCCACCGACGTGGAACATCGGCAGGTTCACGAGGATCGATTCGCCGTCGCGCAGGTAGCCGTAGACGATCGAGGCGGTCGTGTAGAGCTGCAGGTAGGGCGACAGCACGCCCTTCGACCGGCCGGTGGTGCCCGACGTGTAGATGATCGACTGCTCGTCCCAGTGGTGCACCTCGACGCTGTCGTCGAGCCCAGCTGCATCGCCCTGCAGCACCGACGCCCCGTGCAGCCGCACGCCCTCCGGGACGCTATCCACCGGCCCCTCGACCGCGACGACGTCGGTCACGTGCTCGAGAGCGAGCCCCGCGAGGCGCGGGACGAGCGCCGAGTGCGCGACGAGGACGCGCGCGCGAGCAGCGTTGACGACGTGCGCCAGGACGTCGCCGCGGTAAGCAGTGTTGAGCGGAACGAACACCGCGCCGAGGTAGTTCGCGGCGAACCAGGTGCGCAGCATCGCGCGCCCGGTCGGCAGCCAGGCGAGCACGCGGTCGCCCTTGGCCACGCCGAGCGCCTGCAGCCCGGCCGCTGCCGCCCGCACCTCTTCGCGACACTGCGCGTAGGTCCAGGTGCTGCCGTCCTCGAACAGCGCGAAGCGGCGCTCCGGATGACGCGCGGCGCGGACGTCGAGCATCGGCTTGAGCACGCAGTCGTCGCGCCCCGGAACGCGCGGGTCGAAGAACGGCGGGTGGAACGCCGTGCGGGCGCCGTCGCTCACGCGCCGCGGGCCGCCGTCGTGGCCGGGGTTTGCGCGCCCTCGAGCGGGAGGCCGAGCTGGTCCATCAGCGTCTTCAGGTCGAAGTAGTCGCGCCACTCGCAGATCAGCCCGTCGCGGAACAGGAAGGTCGACATGTACGGCAGGCTCACCTGGCGCCCGTCGCGCACGTAGTGCTCGACACCCTCGACCACGCAGCCGTCGTCGTCGGCGATGATCCGGTGGACGTCGTAGTGCTTGTCGCGGATGCGACTCTGGAACTTCGCAAAGAACTTGCGGACGGCCGGCTTGCCGGTGATGGGCCCGATCGGCACGTTGACGGCGACGACGTCCTCCGTGCACAGCGCCATGACGGCATCGAGGTCGTCCGCCAGCCAGGCGGCGTAGTAGGCGCGAACGGTCTCGGCATGGTCGGTCATCGTGTAATCCTCCGCTGCGAGTGCCGGCAGAGCTTGAACGCCGGCCCGGAACCGTGGAGGATAGGACCCATAGTACAGTTGTGCAAGTGACTGATGACTGCGGAGGATCGAGGTTGCGCGTGACCATGCCGAACGCGTCCCAGGTGCGATCACTGCCGGACCTCGGTCGCGTGCGCGTGCCGCCGGACTGGGAGGACCTCAACGGTCACGTCAACGTCAAGCACCACCTCGGCATGTACGACATGACGAGCGACGCCATGCTCGAGCTGCTCGGCGTTTCGGGCGCATGGGTGCGCGAACAGAAGGTCGGCCTCGTCGACCTCGAGCACCACATCTGGTTTCGGCGCGAACTGCACGTCGGCGACGAAGTCACGCTGCACTTGCGGTTCACCGGTCTCAACGACCGGCGCGTGCAGGGCCTGGTCTTCCTGCTCAATGTGAACACCGGGGAGGTCGCAAGCGCGATCGAGTTCCTGTCGATCGCCGTCGACCTCGAGGCGCGGCGCGCCATTCCGTTTCCGACGAACGTCTATTCACGGCTCGTCGAGCTGACGCGCGGCCACGAGACGCTCGACTGGCCGGCGCCTCGCTCCGGCAGCATTTCCGTCTGATCGAGACCGACCACCGGGGAAACGAAGCGATGCTCAACGACCTGCTGCAACTCGCGCTTGCCGACGCGGCGCTCGTCTTCGGATCGTTCGTGCTGCTGTGGGGCGTGAGCCTCGCCATGCGCGATTCCAGTCTCGTCGACATCTGGTTCGCGCCCTGCATCGGGGCGGCCGCGGTGCTCGGCGTGTTCGTCGCCGACGGCGCCGAGCCGCGCCGCGTGCTGATCGCGGTGCTCGCCGCGATCTGGGCGACGAGACTGGGGGGCTACCTGCTCTGGCGCAACTGGGGTCGCGAGGACCCGCGGTACGCGCGCCTGCGCAAGCACGTCGAGGACCAGGGCGGGAATTTCGCCTGGCACAGCCTCACGCGGATCAACCTGTACCAGGGCGCGATCGTGTTCGTCGCGCTCGCGCCGATCATGGTCGCGCAGGTCGCGGTCACGCCGCTCGAACTCGGCCCGCTCGCCTGGCTAGGCGCCGCGCTCGTGCTGCTCGGAGTCGCCTGCGAAGGCATCGCGGACCTGCAGCTCGCACGCTTCAAGGGCGATCCGGCCAACGCCGGACGGGTGCTGGACACCGGCCTGTGGCGGTACTCGCGTCACCCCAACTACTTCGGCGAAACCTGCGTCTGGTGGGGCTACTGGCTGATCGCCTGTGAGCACCCGTGGGGGCTCATCACGGTGTTCTCGCCGGCGCTGATGACGTGGTCGATCCTCGGCATGATGGGCAAGGAACTCGTCGAGCGCCGCATGCTCAAGAAGCGCCCCGGCTACGAGGACTACGTGCGGCGCACGAGCGGCTTCTTTCCGTGGCCGCCGCGGCGTTGAGCCTTGGCCGGGGCAGGGGAGGTCGCGCCGTCGATCCGGACCTCGCGCGGATCGACCTCACCGCCGCAGCTGCCGCAGACGAGCCTCGGACGCAGGCGGTGATCGCACGGTTCGTGCCGCAGCAGCAGCGCGGGACCGCGCGGCACCGGCATCCAGCGCGTGCCCCAGTCCTGCATCGCGATCGTAAAGCCGAAGAGGTCCCAGCCTTTTTCGGTGAGGTGATATTCGTGGCGGGGCGGGTGCTCCTGGTACAGCCGCTGCTCGATCACTCCGGCGGCGAGCAGGCGCCGCAACCGGTCCGCCAGGATGTTGGTCGCGATGCCGAGCGCGGCGTTGATGTCGTCGTAACGGTGCAGCGCGAAGAACAGTGCGCCGACCAGCAGCGCCGTCCAGCGGTCGCC
>JAJTCR010000231.1 GCA_021325695.1 Steroidobacteraceae bacterium
TTAGCTGTACGTCATTGTTTAAAATGGATATTTCAAAAGCAAAAGGCTACATCGACACGGCATGGTCCGACTCGATCCTGCCGCAGCTGGTCGAGTACGTCCGCATCCCCAACAAGTCGCCGATCTTCGACCGCGAGTGGGAGACGCACGGTTACATGGAGCAAGCCGTGCAGCTGATGCAGCGCTGGGCGCAGGCCGAGGCCCCGGCCGGGTCGACGGTCGAAGTCTTGCGGATTCCCGGCCGCACGCCGGTGCTCATGGTGGACGTGCCGGGCGAAGTCGACGATTGCGTGCTGATGTACGGCCATCTCGACAAACAGCCGGAGTTCACCGGCTGGTCCGACGGCCTCGAGCCGTGGAGTCCGGTGCTGCGCGACGGCAAGCTCTACGGTCGCGGCGGCGCGGACGACGGCTACGCCCTGTTCGCGTCCCTCGCCGCGATCCGGACGCTCCGCGAGCAGAAGATCCCGCACGCACGCTGCGTCGTGCTGATCGAGGCGAGCGAGGAAAGCGGCAGCCCGGACCTTCCTGCCCACATCGACCTGCTCGGCCCGCGCCTGGGCCGCCCGAGTCTCGTCGTTTGCCTCGACGCCGAGTGCGGCAACTACGAGCAGCTCTGGTGCACCACCTCGCTGCGCGGCAACCTGATCGGCACGCTGCGCGTCGATGTGCTGCGCGAGGGCGTCCACTCGGGCAGCGCGAGCGGCGTCGTGCCGTCGAGCTTCCGCCTGCTGCGGGAGCTGCTCGCGCGCGTCGAGGACGTGCATTCCGGCGCGATCCTGGTCGACGAGCTCAACACGCCGATCCCGGCCGACCGAAGGGTGCAGGCCGAGGCGGCCGCGACGATCCTCGGCGAGACCGTGCACGCGAAGTTCCCGCTCGTGGCTGGCATGCGGGCCGTGTGCAACGACCCGCTCGAATTGCTGCTCAACAACACCTGGCGGCCGACGTTGAGCGTGACGGGCGCCGAGGGTATGCCGGCCTTCCACAGTGCCGGTAACGTCCTGCGACCGTACACGGCGCTGAAACTGTCCTTCCGGCTCACGCCGTTGATGGACCCGAATGTCGCCGCCGCGGCGCTCAAGCGAACGTTCGAAGCCGACCCGCCTTATGGCGCCAGGGTGTCGTTCCAGGTCGAGTCGGCGATGATCGGCTGGAACGCGCCGTCGTTCGCGCCGTGGCTCGAGCAGTCGATGCAGGATGCCTCGCGCGCGTTCTTCGGGCGCGACTCGATGTACATGGGCACCGGCGGCAGCATTCCGTTCATGGGCATGCTCGGTGAAAAGTTTCCGGACACGCAGTTCCTGATCACCGGCGTGCTCGGTCCGAACTCGAACGCACACGGGCCGAACGAGTTCCTGCACCTCGACACGGCGCGCAAAGTCACGGGGTGCGTGGCAAAGGTGCTGGCCGACCACGCCGACCAGGCGACCAGACGTCGCGCAGCCGCCTAGCGTCAGGCCGCGACCGGATTGCGCGCGGCATCGATCCACGCGAGCAGTTGCTGGATGTCTGCGAACTGCCGGGTATCGGCTGGTAAACCGTGCAACAGACCAGTCGCCTCGGCCAGCAATGCGCCGCGCCGCGTGCCGTCGGGCTCCGCCAGGGCGGCCACGTACAACGCGTGCGCGAAATCGATCGAAAACGACAGGCCCGTCGCACCAGCCTTGCGTTTTTCGCGGTAGCGGACCACTTCGTCGCGCACCAGCCCGAGTGCTTCGTCGGCACGTCCCTGTTTCACGATCGCGTGTGCCAGGATCACCCTTGAACGCGAGACTTCGTCCTGCGGGTCGAGCTCGGAGAACGGGTTCGGCGGCAGTTCACCCCGCTCGCGTGCGGCGGCCTCTGCGGCGCGCAAGTCTCCCACCCGAAGCGCTGCCAGGGCCTCCGTGGCCAGCACCCCCCGCAGGTAGTTCGCACGGATTGCGACCAGGTTCGGGTCGTCGGGGGACACCGGGACCGCGCGAATCGTCACCGCGAGCGCGTGAGCCGCGTCGCGGGCGGTCGCAGACTGGCCGTTCCAGAGCGAAATGCGAGCGCGCCAGGCGTCGGCACTCAAGCCGAGGAGCGTGCGCCGCGGGCTGCCTTCCTCTTCGAGTCCGGCCAATTCGGCCGCGGCCTTGGCGCCTTCGTGCAGCGTGGCGGCCGCCTCGATCGGTGCACCGGCGCGTGCCTGCAGCACCGCGAGCTTGGGCCACACCTGCCAGAGCACCGTGGCGAGGCTCGATGGCTTGCGGGAATCCTGCTCGAGTCCCACGGTCCGTCGCCACGCCGCCTCGGCCTCCCCGATCCGCCCTTGTTCGAGCAGCAGGTCGGCGCCCAGGTCCCTGCCATTGATCCAATACTGCCAGGCGCCCAGATCGGACGGGTTGAAGCGCACGAAATCCTCGCCGGCACGCTCGGCCCGCGACGCGTACTCCTGCGCCACGCGATAATCGTGGCGACGGCCCGCCAGCCGGCTCAGCACGTCGGCCGCGAGGACTCGATTCGCCATCGAGCGCAGGTCGCCGGGTCGCTGTGCCAGCACCTTCTCCGCGATGTCGTAGACCTCACGGGTCAGTCGTTCCGCGTCCTCGATGCGGCCCAGGGCCACCAGGTGCCGGGCCTCCGAATCGCTGGTATCGGCGTAGATCGATGCGGCACGGAGGTCGGTCAGATCGCGCGCTCCCATCGTCGCAAGCAAGCTCCGCGACTCCTCGCAGCTGGTGACGCCGACCGACTTCGGCTGGCGATGACTCAGGTAATTGAGCACGTCCGCGTAGACGAGCTTGACGGTCCGCGCTCCCGACGGCGATCGCGCAAGCGGCCGCAGCAGGTCGGCGGCCTGCTGCAAATCTGCGGTAGACGAGCCCGGCGCACCGTTGACGCCCCAGGCCGAGAAGCGCGTGAACTGCGACAACGCGAGCCCGAGCTTGACCGGTTCGGTGTCGTGCCCGGCCTGCCGCAGGTGCGTGAACACGTCGCGGGCCTCGTTCAGGTGCGGAAGGCCCTTTTCGTGGTCGCCCCTCGCGAGCAGCGCACTGCCCTCGCGGATCAGCGCCATGCCGCGGTAAATCTGCGTCTGCGGCGTGAGCAGTTCCTTCGGCAGGCCGTCGTAATAGCTCACCGCCATGTGCGCGAGCTTGCCCATGGTCTCGAGCCGGCCGGTCGGCTCGAGTTCCTCGTAGAAATCCTCGATCAGGAAGCCGACGAGCTTTTCCGCGTCGGCGCGGGCCTGCTGCGTTTTCACGTCGGCCGCCAGCGCCCGCTGCCAGTTGATCCAGCCGAAGGCGGCCCCGGCCAGCGCCACCAGCATGAGCACGGCGGCGATGACGGCGAAGCGTCGCGTGCGTTGCAGCGTGCGACGCGTTTCCGCGGCGCGCTCCCGCTGAGCCGCGAGCTGGCGCTCGGCCTGGTCGCGCGCTTCGCGTTCGTGACGCAGGTCGCGGCTCGCCTTGACGACGCTGCAGAGCACGTCGTGCATGAGCTCGACACGCCGCACGTCGAGCCGCTCCTCGATCCGCAGCAACCGGCGATCGACCAGCGTCGTGAGTGCATCCGGTGTAGCGCCGGCCGCGACGAGCGCCTTGATCACGCGCTCTTCGGCCAGGCTCTCGCGGTACCCGGAATCCGTCAGCAGCTCGTCTTCGATCACGCGACGCACGCCCGCGGTCTGGTCTGCCAGCGCGCGCTCGTAGAAATCGGAAAGGATCGTGTCGCGCGAGCCCGCGAGCAGGTCCGCTGAAATGTCCGACTTGCCCTGGGCCAGTCGGGCGTTGTTCAGTTCGCGGCACACCAGGCTGAGCAGCGAAGGCTCCACCTCGGCGTTGCCGAGTTCCGAGCCGCCCGCGACGAACCGCACGATCGACTCGGCCACGTCGCGCGAGACGAGCGTCCCACCCGGCTTCAGCACGGCGCTCAGCGCCTGTGCGCCCGTCATGCGCGCGAGCCGCATGCGGTTCTGCGTGATCGAGGGCATCACGCCCTTGAGGCTCTCGAGGTGTGCGAGATAGTCCTCCCGCAACGCGATCAGGATGCGGTAGTCCGCGCGTGCAAAGTCGAACTGCCCGGCGTCCACCTCGTCGGCGTCGATGCGACGCTCGAGCTCGACCGGCGGCCGGTTCTCGACCAGGTCGGCCAGTTCCTCGAGGAAGCG
>JAJTCR010000232.1 GCA_021325695.1 Steroidobacteraceae bacterium
ACCTGCGACGACTCGCGGAGGAGGGCGTGCTCGGGCCGTACGGCATGCACGAGGCCGTCGACTACTCGCCGTCGCGCGTCCCGCGCGGGCAGTCCAAGGCGATCGTGCGGTCGTACATGACGCACCACCAGGGCATGAGTCTGCTCGCGATTGCGGACCTGCTGCTCGACCACCCGTTCCAGAAGCGGTTCGTGTCGGATCCGCTGTTCCAGGCGACGCTGGTGCTGCTGCACGAACGCATCCCGCGGTCTGCCGCGTTCCATGCGCATCCGGCGGCGCTGCCGGTGACGCGTGCGGTCACCGAGCCGTCCACGCCTCCGTACCGCGTGATCAGCAATCCGGACACGCCCGTGCCCGAGGTGCAGTTGTTGTCGAACGGCCGCTACCACGTGCTCGTCACCGGCGCCGGGTCGGGTTACAGCCGGTGGCAGGACATCGCCGTCACGCGCTGGCAGGAAGACCCGACCCGCGACCACTGGGGCAGCTTCTGTTACATCCGCGACAAGGCCAGCGGCGCGTTCTGGTCCAACACCTGGCAGCCGATCCGGCGGCCGCCCGACGCGTACGAAGCGGTGTTCACCGAGGGACGCGCGGAGTTCCACCGGCGCGACCGTCTCGAGCGCGGGCTGATCGAGACGCGCACCGAGATCGTGGTGTCGCCCGAGGACGACATCGAGCTTCGTCGCATCCGCCTGATCAACCGCTCCGACGAGCGACGCGTGATCGAGGTGACGAGCTACGTCGAGGTCGCGCTCGCGCCACCGGTCGCCGACGCGCTGCACCCCGCGTTCAGCAAGCTCTTCGTGCAGACGGAGATCGTCGAGGCCAAGCGTGCGGTCCTGTGCACGCGACGACCGCGTGGCCACGGCGAACAACCCGGCTGGATGCTGCACCAGATGTCGGTGTCCGGCGCCGAGACCCAGGCGTTGTCCTTCGAGACCGACCGTGCGCGCTTCATCGGTCGCGGTCGCTCGCTCGCGAGCCCCCACGCGCTCGTGGTGCCGGGTCCGCTCTCGGGCAGCCAGGGCTCGGTGCTCGACCCGGTCGTGGCGATCCGCCAGGAGATCGTCCTCGAGCCGGACCAGACGGCCACGATCGACCTCGTCACCGGTGCGACGGCGACGCGCGAGGCCGCCGAGCACCTCGTCGAGCGTTACCAGGATCGTCGCCTGGCCGACCGCGTGTTCGACCTCGCGTGGACCCACAACCAGGTCGTGCTGCAGCAGTTCGGCATCGCCGACGCGGAGGCGCAGGAATACGAGCGGCTGGCCGGCTCGATCATCTACCCGAATTCCGCGCTGCGTGCCGACCCGAGCCTGATCGTGCGCAACCGTCGCGGGCAGTCCGGCCTGTGGGGTTACTCGATCTCGGGTGACCTGCCGATCGTGCTGCTGCAGATCGGCGACGTTGCCAACCTCGCGCTGGTGCGGCAGATGCTGCGCGCGCGAGCGTACTGGCGCTCGAAAGGACTGGTCGTGGACCTGGTGATCTGGACCGAGGACCGCTCGGGCTATCGCCAGCAGCTGCACGACGAAATCATGGGCCTGATCGCCGCGGGGGTGGAAGCCAACGTGCTCGATCGGCCGGGCGGGATCTTCGTTCGCCAGGCCGACCAGATTGCACAGGAAGACCGGATGCTGATCCAGTCGGTGGCGCGCGTCGTCCTGGTCGACACGCGCGGCAGCCTCGCCGAGCAACTCAAACGGCGTCGACCGCCGGACACGCGCATGCCGTTACTGCCATCCGTGGCCACGCGCATGCCCGCGGTGCCCGTCGTCCCGGTACAGGCTCGCGCCGACCTGATCCTCGCGAACGAAATGGGCGGTTTCACGCGCGACGGGCGCGAGTACGTCATCACGCTCGCACCGGGTCGACCGACGCCGGCGCCGTGGGTCAACGTACTCGCGAACGCCAGCTTCGGTACCGTCGTGTCGGAGAGCGGCGTCGGTTACACGTGGGCCGAGAACGCGCACGAGTATCGCCTGACGCCCTGGCACAACGACCCCGTGACCGATGCGAGCGGCGAGGCCTTGTACGTTCGCGACGAGGAAACGGGCCGCTACTGGTCGCCGTCGCCGTTGCCTGCGCCCGGCGCCGGCACCTACGTGAGCCGACACGGCTTTGGTTACAGCGTCTTCGAGCACGACGAGGCCGGCATCCACTCCGAATTGACGGTCTTCGTCGCGCTCGACGCGCCGGTCAAGTTCTCGGTGCTCAAGCTGCGCAACGACTCGGCCCAGGCGCGTCGCCTGAGCGTGACGGGCTACGTCGAATGGGTGCTCGGTGACCTGCGCGCAAAGACGGCGATGCACGTGGCGACGGAAGTCGACGCGCAGACCGGCGCCGTGTTCGCGCACAACGCGTACAACTTCGAGTTCCCCGGGCGCGTCGCGTATTTCGACGTCGACGACGCGGATCGGACCGTCACCTGCGACCGCACCGAGTTCATCGGTCGCAACGGCTCGTTGCAGCGCCCGGCGGCGATGTCGCGCACACGCCTGTCGGGCAAGGTCGGCGCCGCCCTCGATCCGTGCGCGGCGCTCCAGGTGACGGTCGACCTGCCACCCGGCGCGGAACGGCAGGTCGTCTTCCGCATGGGCGTGGGCAACGGCAACGACGACGTGCGCGCGAAAGTGAGCCGCTTCCGCGGCCCGGGCGCGGTGCGTGGCGCACTCGAGGCCGTCTGGGATTACTGGAAACGAACGGTCGGGGCGGTGCAGGTCGAGACGCCCGACGCTTCGGTCAACGTGCTGGCGAACGGCTGGCTGGTGTACCAGACACTGGCCTGCCGGCTGTGGGCGCGCAGCGGCTACTACCAGTCCGGGGGCGCGTTCGGTTTCCGGGACCAGTTGCAGGACGTCATGGCGCTGGTGCATGCCGAGCCGCGTCTGTTCCGCGAGCACCTGCTCATGTGCGCCGGTCGGCAGTTTCTCGAAGGCGACGTGCAGCACTGGTGGCATCCGCCGTCCGGTCGCGGCGTGCGCACGCATTGCTCCGACGACTACCTCTGGCTGCCGCTTGCCACCTGTCGCTACGTGTTCGCAACCGGGGACACTGGTGTCCTCGACGAGTCGATGCCGTTCCTCGAGGGCCGCGCGGTCAATCCGGGCGACGAGTCGTACTACGACTTGCCCGCCCGCTCTGGCGAGACGGCAACGCTCTACCAGCACTGCATCCGTGCGGTGCGCCACGGGTTCCGTTTCGGCGCCCACGGATTGCCGCTGATGGGATCGGGCGACTGGAACGACGGCATGAACCTGGTCGGCATCCAGGGCAAGGGCGAAAGCACTTGGCTGGCGTTCTTCCTCTGCGAAGTGCTGCGGCAGTTTTCGCAGCTCGCACGCATGCGGGCCGACACGAGCTTCGCGGCCGAATGCGATTCGGTGCTGGAGAACCTTCGCGCCAACATCGACACGCACGGCTGGGACGGACGCTGGTACCGACGCGCGTACTTCGACGATGGCACGCCGCTCGGGTCGTCGCTGAACCCGGAGTGTCGCATCGACTCGATCTCACAGAGCTGGGCCGTGCTCTCCGGGGCCGGTGGCCCGTCCCGCGCCCGGCAGGCGATGGAGGCGGTCGACGAACACCTGGTCCGGCGTAAGGACCGGCTCGTGCAACTGCTCGATCCCCCGTTCGACAAATCGGAACTCGACCCCGGTTACATCCGCGGCTACGTCCCAGGCGTGCGCGAAAACGGTGGGCAGTACACGCACGCCGCGATCTGGACCGCGATGGCCTTCGCCGCATTGGGCGATCAACGGCGCGCGTGGGAGTTGCTCGGCATGATCAGCCCGCCGAACCACGCGCGGACCCGCCAGGACGCGGAGACGTACAAGGTCGAACCCTACGTCGTTGCTGCGGACGTCTATGCCGCCAGGACGCACGTCGGGCGCGGCGGCTGGACCTGGTACACGGGTTCAGCGGGCTGGATGTATCGGCTCATCGTCGAGTCGCTGCTCGGGCTGCGCCTGGAAGTGGACCGATTGCGCTTCGAGCCGTGCCTGCCGTCGGGCTGGCCGTCGGTGACGATCCATTACCGCTATCGCGAAACGCTGTATCACATCGTCGTGACGCAACACCTTGTCGGCACGGAGCAGCCGACCGGGGTCACCGAGGTGCGCGTCGA
>JAJTCR010000233.1 GCA_021325695.1 Steroidobacteraceae bacterium
GGCGCGCGCAGGATCTGCCACAGAAAGCGTGCGTTGGTGCGCACGCCCTCGACTTCGGTCGCCTCGAGCGCCTGCCCGAGCCGCTCGATGGCCTGTGCGCGGTCCGGGGCCCAGGCGATCAGCTTGGCGATCATCGGGTCGTAGTGCACGGTGACCTCGTCGCCCTCCTCGACGCCTGCGTCCACCCGCACGTGCGGCAACCTGGTGGGCAACCGCAACCGCGACAGGCGACCCGTCGACGGCAGGAAGCCGCGGTCGGGATCCTCCGCGTAGAGCCTCGCTTCGACCGCGTGGCCGTGGCTCGCGATCTCACCCTGTGCGAGCGGCAGCGGTTCACCTGCCGCGACTCGCAATTGCCATTCGACCAGGTCGAGACCGGTGATCAGTTCGGTGACCGGATGCTCCACCTGCAACCGCGTGTTCATCTCGAGGAAGTAGAACTCGCGCCCGTCGTAGAGGAACTCGACCGTGCCCGCGCCGCGGTAATCGACCGCTTTCGCCGCCGCCACGGCGGCCGCTCCCATCGCCGCGCGCGTCGCCTCGGCGAGCCGCGGCGCCGGCGCCTCCTCGATCACTTTCTGGTGGCGACGCTGCAGCGAGCAGTCGCGTTCGAACAGGTGCACCGCGTTGCCATGCGCGTCAGCGAAGACCTGGATCTCGACGTGACGTCCCGTCTCCACGAAGCGCTCGAGCAGCACGCGCGCGTCACCAAACGCCTTGGCGGCCTCGCGGCGTGCGCCGCCGAGCGCCTCGGCAAAGGCCCGCGGGTCGCGCACGATGCGCATGCCCTTGCCGCCGCCGCCGGCGGTCGGCTTGATCAGCAGCGGGAATCCCAGCGCCTGCGCGGCGGCGACGAGCGTGGCGTCCGCTTGATCGTCGTCGTCGTAGCCCGGCAGCACCGGCACGCCGGCCGCGGCCATCAGTCGACGCGCCTCGCTCTTCGAGCCCATGCGGTCGATCGCCGACGGCGGCGGGCCGACGAAGACGATCCCGGCTGCAGCGCAGGCACGCGCGAAATCGGCGTTCTCGGACAGGAAGCCATAGCCCGGATGGATGGCCGTGCAGGCGCGCTCGCGCGCGGCCTGCAGGATGCGCTCGACGTCCAGGTAGCTGTCGCGTGCGGGTGGCGGCCCGATGCAGACGGCCTCGTCCGCCATGCGCACGTGCAACGCGCCGCGGTCGGCTTCGGAGTACACGGCCACCGTGCGCAAGCCCAGGCGTCGCGCCGTGCGGACGATGCGGCAGGCGATTTCGCCGCGGTTAGCGATGAGGAGGGTGTCGAACATGGCAGGTCCTGGTGAACAGTGAATAGTGACTAGTGATTAGTCGGAGTGCCGTGGCGCGAAGCCCTTCCGACCATTCACTGTTCACTAGTCACTATTCACTTCCTCACATTCGGAATATTCCATACGGCGTCTCGCCCTCGTCGGCGCGGCAGGTCGCCGCGGCGAGCGCGAGTGCGAGCACACCGCGCGTGTCGGCGGGGTCGATCACGCCGTCGTCCCAGAGCCGCGCGCTCGCGTACAACGGGTGACCCTGGGCCTCGTACTGCGCGCGGATCTCCTCGCGGAACTGGCGCTCGGCGTCGTCGGGCCACGCCTCCTTGCGGCGCTGCATGCCTTCGCGCTTGACGATCGCGAGCACGGTCGCCGCCTGCTCACCGCCCATGACCGAGATGCGAGAATTCGGCCAGGTCCACAGGAAGCGCCCGCCGTAGGCGCGGCCGCACATCGCGTAATTGCCCGCGCCGAACGAGCCGCCGATGATGACCGTGAACTTGGGCACCGACGCGCAGGCGACCGCGGTGACCATCTTGGCGCCGTCACGCGCGATGCCGCCGGCCTCGTACTTGCGCCCGACCATGAAGCCGGTGATGTTCTGCAGGAACAGCAGCGGGATGCGTCGGCGGTTGCACAGCTCGATGAAGTGCGCGCCCTTGAGCGCGGACTCGGAAAACAGCACGCCGTTGTTCGCCACGATGCCGACCGGGTAGCCCGCGATGCGAGCGAAGCCGCACACGAGCGTCGCGCCGTAAAGCGCCTTGAACTCGTCGAACTCGGACGCGTCCACGAGCCGCGCGACGACCTCGCGCACGTCGTACGGGTGGCGCGTGTCGCGCGGCACGACGCCGTAGAGCTCCTCGGCGGCGAACCTCGGTTGACGCGCAGGCTCCGGTGGCGGCCTCGAGCCGCTACGGTTCAGGTTCGCGACGAGTCGTCGTGCCAGCCAGAGTGCGTGCGCGTCGTTGTCGGCGAGGTAGTCGACCACGCCGGACTGCCGGGCATGCACGTCGCCGCCGCCCAGCGTCTCGGCGTCGACGCGTTCGCCGGTGGCCGCCTGCACCAGTGGCGGTCCGCCGAGGAAGATCGTGCCCTGCTCGCGCACGATGATCGACTCGTCGCACATCGCCGGGACGTAGGCACCGCCGGCCGTGCACGAACCCATGACGACCGCGAGCTGCGGGATGCCCTTCGAGGACAGTTGCGCCTGGTTGTAGAAGATCCGGCCGAAGTGCTCACGATCGGGGAACACGTCGTCCTGGCGCGGCAGGAACGCGCCGCCGGAGTCGACCAGGTACAGGCAAGGCAAGTTGTTTTCGAGCGCCACGTCCTGCGCCCGCAGATGCTTGCGCACCGTGATCGGATAGTAGGTGCCGCCCTTGACCGTGGCGTCGTTGGCGACGACCACGCATTCGCGCCCGGCAACGCGACCGATGCCGGCGACGAGGCCTCCGCTCGGGATCCAGTCGTCGTAGAGCTCGTGTCCCGCGAGCGGCGCTATCTCGAGGAAAGGCGACCCGGGATCGAGCAGGCGATCGATGCGGTCCCGCACCAGCAGCTTGTCGCGGCCGGTGTGCTGGTTGCGCGCCGCTGCCGACCCTCCCTCGCGGATCCTGGTCGTCAGTGCGCGCAGCTCCGCGGCGAGGCGGCGGTTGACTGCGTCATTCGCGACGAACTCGGCGCCGCTGCGGTCGATGCGGGTTTCGAGGGCGTTCATGGGGACTGTCCCATTTTCTCGTCAGAAAAATCGGGACTGTCCCCACCTGGCCTGGATGTATCTCCCTGGCCGGCCGCCGCCAGAATCCGCTCCGCCTGCCGCAGGTGCGGCCGGTCGATCATCCTGCCGTCGATGGCCACCGCACCCGCAGACGAGGGCTGGGCGAGCGCCTCGACGACGCGACGGGCCCACGCCAGTTCCTCCGACGACGGGCTGAACGCGGCGTGAATCGGCGCCACCTGCGCCGGGTGGATCGCGAGCTTGCCGACGAAGCCGTCGCGTCGGGCGGTGCGGGCGCGCCGCTCGACCGCGGCGACGTCGCGGAACTCGACATCCGTCGTGTCGATCGCGGCGACGCCAGCGGCGGCCGCCATCAGCAGGCACGATGCCCGGGCGAGCCGGTACAGGTGTTCGAACTCGCCGTCGGCGCTGCGGTTGGCGGACGCGCCCACTTCGGCGGCGAGGTCTTCCGCACCCCAGGTGTAACCGACGACCCGCGCGGGCGGCGCCGCGAACTCCGCGCCGTTCAACACGGCCTGCGCCGTCTCGGTGACGAGCGCGACCACCTGGATCGAGCCGGCCCGGAGGCCGTGCGCAGCCTCGAGCGCCTCGAGCCAGTGGTCGAGGCGCCGCAGGTCCGCGAGGTGGCGGGCCTTGGGCAGCACGATGCCGTCCGGCCGTGCCGCGACGATTGCGCCGAGGTCCACCAGCGCTTCGCCCGAGTCGACCGGGTTGATGCGCACCCAGCACGGCACGCCGCGCGCGCCGTCGCGCAGGTGGGTGGCCACGTGCACGCGCGCCTGCGGCCTGCTGACGACCGTGACGGCGTCCTCGAGGTCGAAGATGACCGCGTCGGCGCCACTGCGCAGCGCCTTGTCGAAGCGCTCCGGGCGGTCGCCCGGCACGAACAGCATCGACCGCATCACGCGGCCCCCTTCGGCTGCTTCTTCATGAGCGCGATGCGCCTGCAGCTGGCGACTTCCTCGTCGCGCTGGTTGAAGGCGCGATGCACGAACGTGACCACGCCGGTGTCGGGGCGCGACCTGCTGTCACGCAGTTCGAGCACGCTCGTCTCGATGTGGAGCGTGTCGCCGATGAACACCGGGCGCGGAAAACGGACCTCGTCCCAG
>JAJTCR010000234.1 GCA_021325695.1 Steroidobacteraceae bacterium
CGCATCGTCCTGGCGAGTCGCCCGCAAGGTGCCCCGGTCACGCCTGCGCATTTCCGCCTGGAGGAGGTGCCGGTCCCGGCCGTCGGACCGGGCCAGGTCCTCGTGCGCAACCACTTCCTCTCGCTCGACCCGTACATGCGCGGCCGCATGGAGGACATGAAGTCGTACGCGGCCCCGCAGGCCATCGGCGAGACCATGGTCGGCGGGACCGTCGGCAAGGTCGAGGCCTCGCAACACCCTGGCTTCACGCCAGGTGACACCGTGGTCGGCATGCTGGGCTGGGCGGAGTTCGGGCTCTCCGACGGAAAGATGCTCAACAAGGTCGATACGAGGCACGTTCCGCTTTCGGCCTACCTCGGGCCGGTGGGGATGCCGGGCGTCACGGCGTGGTACGGACTCCGGAAGATCTGTGAGCCGAAGGCCGGCGAAACGGTGCTGGTGTCCGCCGCGAGCGGCGCCGTCGGGTCGGTCGTGGGTCAGCTCGCCAGGATGCTCGGCTGCCGCGCCGTGGGCATCGCCGGCGGCCCCGACAAGTGCGCCTACGTGCGCGACGAGCTCGGCTTCGACGCCTGCATCGACCACCGCCAGCACACGGACCTCAAGTCGATGGGCAAGGCGCTCAGGGACGCCGCGCCAGACGGCATCGACTGCCTGTTCGAGAACGTCGGTGGCGTCGGCTTCGACGCCGCGCTTGCGCGCATGAACGCGTTCGGTCGCGTCGCGCTGTGCGGGTTGATCGCCGGCTACGAAGGCGGCGACATCGCGGTACAGAACGTGCGCGCCCTGCTCGTCAGCCGGCTGAAGCTGCAAGGATTCATCGTCGCCGAGCACATGGAGCATTGGCCGGCGGCGCTGGCGGAACTCGGCCAGGGAGTCGCGAGCGGCCGCATCAAATACCGCGAGTCGATCGCCGACGGCCTGGCCGCCGCGCCCGAAGCGTTCATTGGCATGCTGCACGGCAATAACTTCGGCAAGCAGCTCGTCAAGCTCGTCTGATGTCGTCGCCGCTGACCGATCCGGCGGCCTCCGCCGCCGCGACGATCGCACCGGCCGCGACCGTGTTGGTGCTGCGTGAATCGTGTGCCGGCGCCCTCGAAGTGCTGATGACCAAGCGTGCGGCCGGCCTCTCGTTCATGGGCGGGTTGTGGGTATTCCCAGGCGGACGCATGGAAACCGCGGACTGCTCAGCCGCGGTCTCGGACCGAGCTGCGCTGCCGGACGTCGGATCGGCGAGGCACCGCATGCTCGACACGGCGGGCGCACCAGTTCCGCCGGAGCTGGCGCTCGGCCTGCACGTCGCGGCCTGCCGCGAAACGTTCGAGGAAGCCGGCGTGCTGCTCGCCCGGCGTCGCTTCGAGCCGTCACCGCTCGACCCGGGCCAGCTCGCCCGCATCGCGGCCTTCCGCGAGACCGGCAGCCCCGCCGACGCGTTCGTCCGCCTGCTGCAGGCCGAAGACCTGCTGCTCGAGGTGGAACGCCTGGTCTACTGGTCGCACTGGATCACGCCGTCGCTCGAACGACGCCGGTTCGATACGCGGTTTTTCGCCGTACGCGTGCCCGACGGACAGCAGGCGAGCGTCGACCGCTCGGAATCGACGCACCACGCGTGGCTCGGCGAACACGAGGTCCGCAGCAACCTCGGCAGCGGCGAGATGAAGATGGCGCCGCCGACGATTGCGACGCTCGAGGACCTCTGGCTCAGCCACGCCCAGCACGATGGGCTCGACGGGATGCTGGAGGCCGAGCGCACCCGCGCCGTGCCGCCGATCCTGCCCAAGATCGTGCGCGGCCATGGCGACGTCGAAGTGGTGCTTCCCTGGGACCCTCGGTACCCGGAACTCCCGGGCGAGGCCTGCGTCGTCTGGCCGACGTACCCACCGTACCTTGCCGCGCTGCCGTCGCGGCGCGCGCTCGCCCTGTAGCAGGCGTTTGCCAGCAGCGTCCTCTCCCGATTTGCGCGGAAGAGGACGCTGACGCTGTGCTCAGCGCTGGTCGCCCGGCATCAGGCTGCCGACGGCGCCCTGCACCGTGTCGGAGACCTTGCCGGCAAATTCCTTCGCCTGGTCGACGACCGCCGCCGCCTGCTTTTCGGCCGATTCCTGCGCCGCCACGGCCAGCGCGGCGGCCTGGCCTGCCGTCTTCGTCGCTTTCTTCGTCGCGACGATGAAGGCCTTCTCGGCCTTCTGCACGGCCTTCTGCGCCTGCGGTGGCAGCTTGCGCACGGCGCGTTTCACCGCGGCGCGCGCACGCGCCGGTGCCTTCTTCGCTGCCGCGCGCACGGCGGCGACCCGGCTAACGGCCTTCTTGCGGGGTTTCGCGACCTTCTTCACCTTGCGCCTCGTGGCGGCGCGCGCGGGCGCCTTCGCCTTGCGCGCGGTGGCGCGACTCGACTTCGCGACGACGCGGCGCCTGCGGGTGCTCTTCGCTTTGGAAGCCGTCTTGCTGCGCCGCGCCGGGCGCCGGGCCTTTTTTTTCGCTGCCATTGAGTCAGTCTCCCTCGACTTGGTTAGCTTGGATGCGTTGCCGTTTCCGGCATCGCGGCGGCCGTCGTGACGGCGCCGCACGAACGGTCGTCCCGATTGACGCTAGACCACGCGTCGAACTGCGTCAACACGGAGAAACACGGTGCAGGACCGGGGGCGCCTCGCAATGCGCTCCGTGACGTGCGCGATGACGTTCAGCCAGTGCCCTGCAGCCCGTGCGCGATGCCGTTGACGGAGGCGACCAGCGCCTGCAACAGGCAACGATCCGGATCGTCGGCGGCGCGACCCTTGTCCCCCGGCGAGCCGGCTTCGCGCCAGCGCCGCAGCAACTGGATCTGCAGCAGGTGGATCGGATCGACGTAGGGGTTGCGCAACCAGATCGAGCGCTGCAGCGTCGGCTCCGAATCGAGCAGCCGCGCACAGCCCTTGAGCTGGAGGACGAGCTCGCGCGTGAGGTCGTACTCCTGACGGATCTGGCTGGCGTAGCGCTCCACGTCGCCTTCGTACAGTCGCTCGTAGTGCCCGGCGATGCCCATGTCGGCCCGGGCCAGGCGCATTTCCACGTCGTCGACGAGCCCCGCGAAGAACGGCCAGCGCTGGTACATCTCGTCGGCCTGCGCCCGGCCGAACCGCTCGATCATGGCCGCAAGCCCCGTGCCTGCGCCGAACCAGCCCGGCAACATGTGCCGGCTCTGCGACCAGGCGAAGTGCCAGGGCACCGCACGGATGGCGTCCACGCCGCCGCCGGTGCCGCGGACGAGCGGTCGCGACCCGATCTGCATGCGTTCGATCACGTCCACCGGCGTCACGCACTGGAAGAACTCGAAGAACCGCGGGTCGTCGTGCACGAACGCGCGGTACCGCAGGGTGCTCGCCTGGGCGCACACCTCCATGGCTTCGTTCCAGCCCTCGCGCACGGTCTCCTTGCGGTCGCCGGCCACCGCGAGCGCGAGGGAGTTGAGCCCTTGCTCGAACGTCCGCAACGCGATCGGCTGCAGGCCGTAGCGATCGTTGATGGTCTCGCCCTGCTCCGTGATGCGCATGCGGCCGCTGCCCACCGCGGTCGGCAGCCCGCCCACGACGGCCTCGGTGCGACTGCCGCCACGGCTGACCGAACCGCCGCGCCCGTGGAACACCAGCAGGTCGACACCCGCGTGATGGCAGGCCGCCAGCATCGCGAGCTGCGCCTTGCGCAGCGCCCAGCGCGAGCCGACGATGCCCGCGGCCTTGCCGCTGTCGGAATAGCCGATCATCACGGTCTGCAGGTTGCCGCGGCCCTGCAGGTGGGCGCGATAGAGCGGTTCGGCCAGCAGCCGGCCGAGGATATCCCCCGCGGCCTCGAGCGATTCCATGGACTCGAACAGCGGCGCGACGTCGAGCGGCAGCGTGTCGGTCTGGGTGTCCGCGAATCCGGCCCAGCGCGCCAGCAGCAGCACCGTCAGGATGTCGTCGACCTCCCGCGCCATGCTGACGACGTACGACCCCACCGCATTGCGCCCGTAACGGTGTCGGCAATATTCGATCGCCTCGAACACCCAGAGCGCTCGCTTGCCGGCCGCTTCGAGCGTTTCCGGCGGCGATTCGTCCTTGGCAAGCGCCTCGCGCAGCCGCTCCGTGCGTGCCACCGGACCGCGGCC
>JAJTCR010000235.1 GCA_021325695.1 Steroidobacteraceae bacterium
GCCGGACTTCGCTGCTTCGGGCCGAGCCGACTGGCGGCGCGGCTCGAGGGCTCGAAGGCGTTCACGAAGGACTTCCTGCAGCGGCACGGCATTCCCACGGCCGCATACGCGACCTTCACACGGGACAACTTCGATCCGGCCTGGGTGCGCGCGCAACGCGCGCCGCTCGTGGTCAAGGCCGACGGCCTCGCCGCGGGCAAGGGCGTCGTGATCTGCGCGACGCAGGACGAAGCCGTGTCCAGCGCGCACGACATGTTCGCGGGCCGTTTCGGCAAGGCCGGCGACACGGTCGTGGTCGAGGCGTTCCTCGAGGGCGAGGAAGCGAGTTTCATCGCGATGGTCGACGGCACGCACGTGCTGCCGCTCGCGACGTCGCAGGACCACAAGCGCCTGTGCGACGGCGACGAGGGGCCGAACACCGGCGGCATGGGCGCGTACTCCCCCGCGCCCGTCGTCACGCCGGAGATCCATCAGCGGATCATGCAGGAGGTCATGCTGCCCACCGTCGCCGCACTCGCGCGCGAGGGCACGCCTTACCTCGGGTTCCTCTACGCCGGCGTCATGATCGCAGCAGACGGCACGCCGAACGTGCTCGAGTTCAACTGCCGTTTCGGCGACCCGGAAACGCAGCCGATCCTGGCCCGCATGCACTCCGATCTCACGGCGCTGTGCGAGGCAGGGCTCGACGGTCGGCTCGAGGGCGCGGAGGTCCAGTGGGACCCGCGCGCGGCGGTGGGTGTCGTGCTCGCGGCGGGTGGCTACCCCGACGGCGTGCGCAAGGGCGACGAGATCCACGGGCTCGACGCCGCCGCGAAACTGCCGGGCAAGGTGTTCCATGCAGGCACTGCGCTGGACGCCGCCGGCAGGGTCGTCACGGCCGGCGGACGCGTGCTTTGCGCGGTTGGCCTCGGCGCGTCCGTGCGACTTGCGCAGCAGCAGGCCTATGAGCTCGCGGGTACGATCTGCTGGGAAGGACTGCAGTACCGCAAGGACATCGGCCACCGCGCGGTAGCCCGCGAGGTCGCGACAAGCTGAGGCGGCACTCCGGGCGCAGGCGCCGCGTCCACCGGCAGTGGACGCTGCAGCACCTGCGGCGTAAAACTAAAACGATCAGTGGGATGCACCAGGAAGGAACTCACGTCATGAACGTGCCCGTCGATTCGCCGCGCGAGCTGCCCGAACGCCCGATCGAATCCCGCCTGCTCGACGTCCTGATCCGCGCGGCGCTGGTCCTGGCCCTGGTCTACCTGTGCTTCCGGGTGTTCGCGCCGTTCCTGACCTTGATGGTCTGGGCGCTGATCCTCGCGGTTGCCATCTATCCGCTGCACCGGCGGCTGGCGCGCCGGCTCGGCGGCCGGCAAGGCCTTGCGGCCACGCTGATCGTGCTGTTGGCAGCCGTGGTGATCGTGGCGCCGACCGCGGCGCTGATGAGTCACTTCGGCGATTCTGTCCGCGGGCTCGTGCACGGCGTGCAGAGCAACACGCTGCAGATTCCGCCCCCGAGGGCCGGCGTCGAGTCCTGGCCGATCGTCGGCAAGAAACTGCACGCGGCGTGGAGCCAGGCCCACACGGACCTGCCGGCGGTCGTGGCGAACCTGCAGCCGAAGATGGGCCAACTCATGCGGTCCGCCCTCGGCATGGTCGCGAGCATCGCCCTCGGCGTGCTCGGGTTCCTGGCAGCTTTCATCATCGCGGGCATCATCATGGCGTTCGGCGAGGCCGGTGCGCGCAGCGCCGAGCGGATTTTCGCGCGCATCGTCGGACGCGAGCGTGCCACCGAGTTTGCGAAACTCTGCACCGCGACGATCCGCGCGGTGGCGCAGGGCGTCATCGGCGTCGCGCTGATCCAGGCCATCGTCATCGGCCTGACGCTGCTCGTCGCCGGCGTCCCTTTCGCCGGCGTCCTCGCGCTCGTCGTCCTGGTGCTGGGAATCGCGCAGATCCCGGCACTGCTGGTGACCGTCCCCGCGATCATCTACATCTGGGCGAGTGGCGATTACTCCAGCGGCCCGGCGATCCTCTATACGATCATCCTTGGCATCGGCGGCATTGCCGACAACTTCCTCAAGCCGCTGATGCTGGGGCGCGGCGTGGACGCTCCGATGCCCGTGATCCTGCTCGGTGCCCTGGGCGGCATGGCGACCGCAGGCATCCTCGGCCTGTTCGTCGGTGCGACGCTGCTCGCGCTCGGCTACCAGATCTTCATGCAATGGGTGTCACCGCCCCCGGCAGTCCCGACGGCCATGGCCGACGCGACCGCTGCTGCTCGCGCGACGCCCACCGCCGGGACGACCGTCGTCGGCTGATGCGCGCTGCGGGATCGGCGATGCGGGGTGGGATGCTTGCCACCGCGCTGCTCTGCTCGGTCGCGGGCACCGGCTGCACGGTGGTGGGGCCGGACTTCGAACGCCCCGAAGTCCTCTGGCTCGATGCCGCGGAGGCTGCGCCCGCCGCACCGTCTCCGCCGGCACCGCCCGCGGAATGGTGGCGTGTATTCGGCGACCCCGTTCTCGATCGCATCGTCGCCGAGGCCCAGCGCTCCAATCCGAGCGTCAAGGTGGCAGCCGTGCGCATCATGGAAGCGCGCGCCCTGCTCGGGGTGGCCGGCAGCACGCTGTACCCGCAGCTGCAGCAGGCGAACGCCAACGTCCTGCAGACAGGCGAGGTCGTCTCCGACGCGGACGATTCCGACCTCACCTCCTACCGCGCGGGCTTCGACATCGCCTGGGAGCTCGACTTCTGGGGCAAGTTCCGGCGCGGGATCGAGGCCGCCGACGCAGCGTACTTCGCGAGCATCGCCCAGTACGACGACGTCCAGGTGCTCGTCGCCGCCCAGGCCGCGGACCTGTACGCGATCATCCGCACCGTCGAGCTGCGGCTGAAGATCACGCACGACAATGCCGCCTTGCAGCAGCGCAGCCTCGAGATCACCGAACGGTTGTTCCGCAGCGGCAACGAATCGGAGCTCGACGTGCAGCAGGCGCGATCGCTCTACCTCGGCACGATCTCGACCATCCCCGCGCTCGAACTGAGCCTGCACCAGGCGCAGAACGCGCTCAGCTCGCTGCTCGGACGCCCGCCGGGCACGCTGGTCGAGCTGTCGACTGGTCGCGAAGTCATTCCCGAGGCTGCGCTCGAGGTCGTGGTCGACCTGCCCGCGAGCCTGCTGCGGCGCCGTCCCGACGTGCGTGCGGCCGAGATGCAGCTCGCGGCACAATCGGCCCTGATCGGCGTCAGCGAGGCGCAGCTCTACCCTTCCATCGCGCTGGTGGGTTCGCTCGGACTTTCTTCGACCTCGCTGGCCTGGTCGACGCAAACGCTGGACTGGGCCGCGGGATCGTCGCTGGTCTGGAACGTCTTCGACTACGGCCGGCTCAAGAACGACATTCTCGTGCAGGACGCGCGCTTCCAGCAGCTGCACGAGGTCTACCAGGACACGGTGTTGCGCGCCGCGCGCGAACTCGACGATGCCGCGGTCGCCTTCGCCAAGAACAAGGCCCAGGTCGACATCCTCGAGCAGGCGGTGCAGGCCGCGCGGCGTTCGCTCGACATCGCGACGATCCAGTACCAGGAGGGGCTCGTCGACTTCGAGCGCGTGCTCGATTCGCAACGGTCGCTGTTCGCGCAGGAAGAGCGGCTGGTGACGGCCCGCGGCGGTGTCGCGCAAAGCCTCATCGCCTTGTACAAGGCCTCGGGCGGCGGCTGGGAAGGCGGTCGCGGACGCCCGGTGCTCGACGAGGCCACTCGCACCGACATGACGGAGCGCAGCGACTGGAACGACCTGCTGAACGCACCGCTGCCCGCCCCGACCGAACCGTTCCCACCGTCGGCCCAGGGAGGTCCATGAGCGACGAAGCCGCCACGGCAGTCACGGCTGCCGAAACGACCGCCGCGACAGCGTCCACGGTCGGACGCGAAACGCGCATCGGCGCGATCGTCGTGACGACGCTGATCGTGGCCAGTCTGTTGATCTACTTTATCGGGGACCGCCTGACGCCATACTCGTCGCAGGCACGTGTCCAGGCGTTCGTCGTACCGGTGGCCGCCGAAGTCTCGGGCAAGGTGCTGAAGGTCCACATCCGGAACGACGACCGGGTGCGGCCCGGCCCGACCAGTACCAGATTGCGGCGCAACGGGCACGCTCGGACTACGAGTCGGTGCGTCGCTCGGTCAACGCGTCCGCGGCCGGGGTGGATGCAGCCCGCGCTTCATTGCGCGCGGCGGAGGCCGGCCGCGACATGGCAGAGAAGGACGCCGCGCGCCAGGAGCGGCTGTACGCCGAGGATCCCGGCGCGATTTCCGTGCGGCGGCTCGAGATCGCGCAGTCGTCGCGCGAA
>JAJTCR010000236.1 GCA_021325695.1 Steroidobacteraceae bacterium
CGGCAAGTGCACGATCAAGGGCAACCTCGGCCCCGGCGGCACGAAGATCTATCACGTGCCGGGCTCGCATTCGTACGAGGCGACGCGGATCGATCCCGCCACGGGCGAGCGCTGGTTCTGCAGCGAAGACGATGCCCGTCGCGCCGGCTGGCGCGCGCCTCGCTAGGGGCCGTGTGCGTCGTCACCGGCCCATGGCGTGGGCCGGGCACCGTTCATTTTGCCCGCGACGCCTCGCGGATCGCGCGAAACTCCGTCCCTTCGTACCAGTTGGGCCAGCGCGACGAGTTGGCGACCGAGAGCCCGACGTCGTAGTACAGCCGCAGGTCCTGCAGGATGCCGTTCACGTCCCAGGTCGCGTCGTATTCGTCGGACGGCTTGTGGTAGCGCTGTGCCGTGTAGTCGTCGAGCCAGCGTTTGCCCCAATCGGCGCCCTTGGTCGGGCTGTCGACACCGGCCTTGGTGTAGAGCATCGGCACGCCCTTCTTCGCCAGGTTGAAGTGGTCGGACCGGTAATAGAAGCCCTTTTCGGGCGCCGGCTCCCGGATCAGCACGCGACCCTGTTTCTGCGCCGCCCGGCGCAACACGTCCTCGAGCTCGGACTTGCCGAAGCCGATCACGGTCAGGTCCCGTGTCGGGCCCACCGCGTAGAGGTTGTCCATGTTGAGGCCGCCGGCCATCTGCGACGCCGGCAGCGGCGGATGCGCGACGAAATACTCGCTGCCGAGCAGGCCGGATTCTTCCGCCGTCACGGCGACGAACAGCAGCGAGCGTTGCGGTCGCGGTCGGGTGTTCACGAACGCACGCCCGAGTTCGATCAGGCCGGCGACGCCGGTCGCGTTGACCTGCGCGCCGTTGTAGATCGCGTCCTCGCCGGGTTTCCGGTTCGTGTCCACCCCCAGGTGATCCCAGTGCGCGAGGTAGACGAACGCCTCCTGCGGGCGTCCCTGCCCCCGCAGGAGGCCGACGACGTTGTACGACGTCTTGTACTGCACGTCGTTCCTCACCCCGACGCTCGCCTGGAGTCCGAGCGGCTGCGCCTTGAAACCGCGCCTGGACGAGGCGGCCTTGAGCGTCGCAAAGTCCTTGCCCGCGAGGGCGAGCACGCGTGATGCGGCGTCCTCGGTGATCCAGCCCTCGATCGGCAGCCGCTGCGACTCGAAGTCGTCGATGCGCAGGTCGAACTGCGCCTTGGTCGCGCCGTTGCGCGGCACGTCCCACGGATAACCGGCCGCCTTCGTCTCGTGGACGACGAGTACTCCAGCCGCGCCTCGCCGCACGGCTTCGGCGAACTTGTAATCCCAGCGACCGTAGTACGTCATGGCGTTGCCGGTGAAGAGCGCGGGATCCTGCGTCGCGAAGCCCGGGTCGTTCACCAGCGCGAGCACGAGCTTGCCGCGCACGTCGAGTCCCGCGTAATCGTCCCAGCCGTACTCGGGCGCGACGATGCCGTACCCGGCGTAAACGATCTCCGCATTGCGAATGCGCGATTCGGGCACCGGACGCTTGGTCCACACGACGACGTCGTCGAGCATCGTGAGCGCAAGCGACTTGCCGCCGGCGCCCGTGACCTGCAGCGTCGGATCGGCGTGCGGCTTCATTTCGGCCACCGGCACCGGCTGGCGGAAGCTGCCGTCGATCGCACCTTCGAGACCCACGGCCCTGAACTGCTGCTCGATGTAGTCGACGGTCTTCTTTTCGCCCTCGGTGCCCGGCGCGCGGCCCTCGAACGCGTCCGAGGCGAGCACCTCGATGTGCTTGCGATACGGCGCGTCGGGGAACGACGGTGCGGCGACGACGTTGAACGTACCACCGACGCTCAGCGCGAGCGTCGCGACGAACGGACCCATGCGAGGAAAACGGGCGTGCAGGTGTGGCATCGCAACAGCGTAGCGTCTCGCGGCGAACCTGTCAGGCGCGCCGCAGGGTCAGCATCGCGGCAAGGGATCAGGGGACGAAACCGATTTCCCGCTGGTGCCGCAATGCGAGGGTCCGCACTTCGTCCTTCGGGACGACGAACCGGTACAAGGCAACGAAGCCGGTCTGGCCGTAGGAGATGACGAGCTCCCGCAGGTCGCCGTGGACTCGGCGGCCGAGCAGCGGATGCGCGGCCAGGATCTGCACGGCCGACCGGATCGCGTCCGCGGTGGCGATCGCGGCGGCCGGACGGTCACGAGCCAGGAGTTCGAAGGTGCGCTCGAGCTGCGCCAGTGAGCGCGACGAATGGACTACCGTCGCCACGGCTTCGGCCGGGTCGACGGCTGGCCACGCGCGAGGCGGTCCATCCATGCGTGCACGTCTTCCGCGCGGTACACCTCGCCCGTGCGTTCGAGCTCGGCGTCCGCCTCGAGCGCGTCCTTGACGAGGCTGCGCATCTGCTCCTCGTAGTCGGCGTGGCGTTCCACCGCCTCCAGGATCACGCTGTGCGCGGAGCGTCCGGACTGCTTCGCGAGCGCGTGGATGCGGGCCCGCAGCCTGGGCGGCAGGCGAATCGTCGTCGTCGCGGCCATACGACCTCCATCGCGCGGAGTTGTAATACAGTTGTAGCCCCAGTCGCATCGACCCGCAACCGACCCTGCTGGCCGGCGCGCGCCGTCTTCGGCAGCTTGCGGGTCAAGGACCTGTTCCGGAGCAACCGTGACCGAGTGGCATGACGACCCGCGTGAACGGCCCCCGCCGGTGGACGTTCCGCACGCCGAGTTGTCCGCCGATGCACTGCGCGGCGTGGTGGTCGCGTTCGTGCTGCGCGAGGGCACCGACTACGGCGATCACGACGTGCCGCACGAGACCAAGGTTGCGCAGGTGCTGCGCCAGCTCGAACGCGGGGAGGCGAAGATCCTGTTCGACCCGGTGACGGAGTCCGTGGACATCGTCGTGACGCGACCCGTCGTGCGCCGTCCCCCGGATCCATGAATTCCGAAGCGGTCGATGCGATCTACCGCACCGAGTCGCGTGCGGTGCTCGCCACGCTGATACGGCTGCTCGGCGATTTCGACGTCGCCGAGGAGGCGTTGCACGAGGCGTTTCGCGCAGCGCTCGAGCGCTGGCCGCGCGACGGCGTGCCCGCAAACCCTCGCGCCTGGCTCGTCTCGGCCGGCCGCTTCAAGGCGATCGACCAGCTGCGGCGGCAGAAGCGCTTCGAACCGTTCGACGACGAACGACACGATCGCGCGGACGACGACGGCGTCGATGCGCTCGAGCGGCTCGCCGACACGGGCAGCGTGCAGGACGACCGGCTCCGGCTGATCTTCACGTGCTGTCATCCCGCGCTGTCGCCCGATGCGCAGGTGGCGCTCACCTTGCGCGAAGTCTGCGGGCTCACCACCGAGGAGATCGCCGCCGCGTACCTGACCCCTGCGCCGACGCTGGCGCAGCGCATCGTGCGGGCCAAGGCCAAGATCCGCGACGCGCGCATTCCGTACGAAGTGCCGGCCGCGAGCGAGCTGGCGCCGCGTCTCGAATCGGTGCTGCGCACGGTGTACCTCGTGTTCAACGAAGGATACGCCGCGAGTTCGGGCGTGCAGCTCACGCGCCCCGACGTGACCGGCGAGGCGATACGTCTCGGACGCCTGCTGGTCGAACTGCTGCCCGAACCGGAGGCCATGGGCCTGCTGGCCCTGATGCTGCTGCACGATTCGCGCCGCGCGACGCGCGCGGGTGAGGATGGTGAAATCGTGTTGCTTGCCGACCAGGATCGCTCGCGCTGGGATCACGCGCAGATTCGCGAGGGCATCGCGTGGGTCGAGCGCGCGCTCGCCACGCGACGCATCGGGCCGTACGTGTTGCAGGCTGCGATCGCCGCGGTGCACGCACAGGCACCAAGCGCGGAAGCGACCGACTGGCCGGAGATCGTCGGCCTGTACGACGTGCTGTTGCGTCTCGAACCGTCGCCGGTCGTCGAACTGAACCGCGCGGTCGCGGTGGCGATGCGGGACGGACCCGCCGCGGGCCTGGTGCTGGTCGACGCGCTGCTCGACCGGGGCGAGCTGGGCGACTATCGACTCGCGCACGCGGCACGGGCCGATCTCAACCGCCAGCTCGGCCGAAGGGAAGCGGCGCGAGAGGCCTATGAGCGCGCGCTCGCGTTGACGAAGCAGGACGCCGAGAAGCCGGGTGGCGTCACTGCACGCTCGCTAAGGTTGCGGTTCGAGACATGGAACAAGGAGTAACGCATGGCTAATGAACGCGACCGCAACCGTAACCCCGGTCCAAACGAAGAGACGCAGTGGGGCGGAAGCGAAGGTTCGTCCAGCTCGAAGGAACAGCAGCGACAGCAGACGGGCAGCGGCAACCGCCAGCAGGGCGGCGACAATCGCCAGCAGGGCGGCGAGTCCGATCGTGGCCGTGGCAACCAGGGCCAACAGGGTGGCCAGGGCCAGCAGCAGCAACAGGGCGGGCAGCGCCAGCAGGGCGGCTCCAACCAGGGCGGTTCCAACACGGGGCGCGACTCGGAGCGTGACCGTGAGGACCAGATCGGTCAGTCGGGCCGCGCCACCGGACGCGAGCGCGACCAGAAGGACCGCTGACCGTCGGCCTGCGGGCTCGCGTAGCGATCCGCAGACCTGCGCTGAAAGTCGGGACGTTCCCCCGGGCGACCGGGGGAACGTTTTTTTTTGCCCACGTGTCGATGGCTCGGGAGTCCGAACGACTATCGAACGAAGGCGTTACATTTCGACCGACACGCAGGAGTTCCCCGTCATGCGATTCATGATCATCGTCAAGGCCACGAACGACTCCGAAGCAGGCGTGATGCCGGAGGAAGCGCTGTTCGAGCGCATGAGCCGATTTCACGAGCAACTCGCCGCCGCCGGCCTGCTGCTGGATGCGTCGGGACTCAAGTCGACCGCGCACGGCTGGCGCATTCGTTACGAGGGTGACGCCACCACGGTCGTCGACGGTCCTTTCACGGAAACCAAGGAACTGATCGCGGGTTACACGATCATCCAGGCCGACTCGCGCGAGGAGGCGCTCGAATGGACGCGGCGTTTCCCGAATCCTGCGATTGACGGCGGTGCGGGCGAGATCGAGGTCCGTCCGTTCTTCGAACTGGAGGACTTCGGCCAGAGCCAGGCGATCGACCGGTTCCGCGAGTTGCAGAAGACCTTCACCAGCGCTGCCACAACCGTTTGAGGCCGCGTCCATCACGCACGCAGGAGGACCCTCATGACGAGCAGGAAGGTGAACGGCAAGCGGACCATCAAGACTCGCATCACGCCCATGCTGTGGTTCGACACTCAGGCAGAGGAGGCCGCGAATTTTTACGTACGGATTTTCCCCGACTCGCGGATCACCGAGGTCTCGCGTTTTCCTGCGGGAGGGCCGGGTCCGGCCGGTTCGGTGATGGTCGTGGGCTTCGAACTGGACGGACAGCCGTTCACCGCGCTGAACGGCGGCCCGCGGTTCAAGTTCACCGAGGCGATCTCGCTCGTCGTCAATTGCGACGGGCAGCGCGAAGTCGACCGTTACTGGGAGAAGCTGCTCGAGGGCGGCGGCCAGACGCAGGCCTGCGGCTGGCTCAAGGACAGGTTCGGGCTGTCCTGGCAGGTCGTCCCCACCGAGGTCGTCGAGATGCTGTCCGATCCGGACCCCGCGAAGGTCAAGCGCACGTTCGGGGCGGTGATGCAGATGGTGAAGCTCGACCTCGCCGTGATCCGCCGCGCCTTCGACGGGCGCTGAGCCCCACGCATCGACCACCGGGGACGACTGCCATGAAGAAGTACCTGTGCCTCGTGTACGGCGAGGAAGCGCTGCTTGCGGGCATGGACGATCGCGAATGCATCTCGTACGACCGTTCGCTCCGCGACAGCGGCCGCTGCGTGTCGTCCGAGGCGCTCGACCCGGTCTCGACGGCGGTCACCGTCCGGGTGCGTCATGGCAAGCTGTCGGTCTCCGACGGGCCGTTCGCCGAGACCAAGGAGCACCTCGCCGGCTTCTACCTCGTCGAGGCGCGCGACCTGAACGAGGCCATCCAGATCGCGGCGAAAATCCCGCCCGCACGGATCGGTTGCATCGAGGTCCGGCCGATCCGGGTGCTGCGGGAGGACCCGGATTCGGGCCTGGTGCCAGACGTCCGTGAGTTGACATAAAGCGCGCTTTGTTTCGCGCCGCTGACAGTGCCGGTGGTCCGCCTGGCAGTTTCCACGCTTCCAGGCCGCGTCGTCTGACAGCCTACCGCCCGACGAGCCAAAAGCCCTACGCGGCGAGGGTCAAAACCCACCCCGTTTGGTGGCAAATCCTCTTGGGCGGGCGCGG
>JAJTCR010000237.1 GCA_021325695.1 Steroidobacteraceae bacterium
GAAACAAGTCCCACGCGAACGCGGTGTCGTCGTCGTCGGCTTCGCGAAACCGGACGATGTGTCCATATGGGTTCGGGTCGCGCTCGCCGTTGACCGCCGCGTTGTTGGCGCTGCCGTTCGTCAGCGTGACGAACACTTCTCGCGTATGGGGGTGCACGGCGACCCACTCCGGGCGATGCAGGCGCGTGGCGCCCGCAGCGTCGGCGGCGAGCCGCGTCCGGATCATGACGTCCGCCTGGTCGAACCAGCCGTTCGCGACGGTGAGCGGTCCTGCACCGTGCACCAGCGGCAGCCACCGGCCACCGCCCTCGGCGTCGAATTGGGCGACGTAGAGCGTGCCGTGATCGAGCGGGCTCGACCCGCGCGCACGCAACTCGCGCCAGGGCGCGCTACCGACGAACTTGTACAGGTAGTCACCGTTTTCGTCGTCACCGGAATAGACGACGATGCGGCCCTTGCTTTCCGTGCAGGTCGCGCCCTCGTGCTTGGTCCGTCCCAGCGCCGTGCGCTTGACGGGCGTCGAGGTCGGATCGAACGGATCGATCTCGACCACCCAGCCGAAGTGATTGAGCTCGCTGCGGTTGCGGGCCAGGTCGAACCGGGCCTCGGCCTTGTGCCAGTTGTAGCCGAAGCCGGCGCGCGACACGCCGTAGCGCGCCTCGAGCGGTGTCGCCACCCACGCCGTGTCGTCGGTGCCGAAGTAACCGTTCCAGTTTTCCTCGCACGCGAGGTAGGTGCCCCACGGCGTATGGCCGTGCGCGCAGTTGTTCAGCGTTCCGAGCGGCCCCGGCGTGATGAGGGAGCGCAGCATCGGGTGCGTCGCACTCACGGGACCCGAGAACGCCATGGGCGTCGTGCCCGTGACGCGCCGATTGCGGTCGTCTCCGGCCACGACCTGCCAGCGGCCTTCGCGGTCCTTCTGGATCGCGATCACGCTCACGCCGTGGCCGGCCAGCGCCTTCGCGACCTTCTCGCGACCTGCCGCATCGCTGGTGATCGTCGCGCCTTGCACCGCGGTGTAGATCTGGCTCGCGTCCGTGTATTCGTGGTTGACCACGAGCACTCCGCGCGTATTCCCGAACGGCGACAGCGGAAAGTAGTGCATGCCGTCGTGGTTGAACCCGACCTGCAGCGCCTGTTCGGCCGCGGTGTTGGAGGCGTCCTCCGCGAACATCGCGGCACCGGGCAGGAGCGGCGTACCCCAGGGTGCCAGCACGTGCCAGGTATAGCCGTCGGGCACGCGCACCGTGTCGTCGGTGCTCGGTGCGATCGGCGCGAACAGCAGTCGCGAATCCGGCACGTTGCCGGGTGCGGCTGTCGCGGACGAGGAGGTGCCGAGCAGGCTGCCGCCGAGAAAGCCTGTCGCCGCGGCCGCGACGGACCCTGTCAGGAACGTTCGGCGCTGTATCCGCGCCTCGATCATTTCCTGCAGGTGGGGGTTGCCGGACTCGTTCGAGCCGATGTCGTCGGTGTCGTGCATTCGATCGTTCTCCGAAGCCTGCGCTGTTGCGACCGGAAGGGCTCGGCGGCGTCGACGCGCCCGACGGGCGGTGGACTGCGTTGCCGAGCCGGGATTGCAGCGTGGCCGGATGACGATCGTGTGACGGCTCGATGAAGTTTCGGGACGCTGCCGTGTCAGGGATCGCGGGCGCGCACGTATGCCGCGATGCGTTCGGCGGCGACGACACAGTCGTCGACACTCGCGACGAGCGAGATGCGCACGCGCCCGCGGCCGGGATTGCCCGCGACAGTGTCGCGCCCGAGGTACGAGCCTGGCAGCACGGTCACGTGCTGCGCTTCGAACAGCGCGCGCGTGAAGGCCTCGTCGTCGTCCACGGCGGGCCACAGGTAGAAGCTGCCCGCCGGGATCGGCACGTCCCGTTGCAGCGCCTCGCCCAGGATCGGTGCGACGCGGACGAACTTCTCGCGATAGAGCCGGCGGTTCTCGATCACGTGGACTTCGTCCTGCCAGGCCGGGATGCTCGCGAGCTGCACGTGCTCGGGCATCGCGCAACCGTGGTAGGTCCGATAGAGCCTGAACCTCGCGAGGAACTTCGCGTCGCCCGCGACGAACCCCGAGCGCAGGCCCGGCACGCTCGAGCGTTTCGACAGGCTGTGGAACACGACGCAGCGCTCGAACGATCGATGCCCGGCCTGCCAGGCCGCCTGCAGCAGGCCGACGGGCGGGGACGCCTCGTCGAAGTACAGTTCCGAATAGCACTCGTCCGAGCCGACGAGGAAGTCGAACTTGTCGGCGAGCTCGAGCGCGCGACGCAGGTACGACTCGGGCATCACCGCGCCCGTC
The DNA here is from genome assembly GCA_021325695.1 of Steroidobacteraceae bacterium. Lineage (GTDB taxonomy): Bacteria > Pseudomonadota > Gammaproteobacteria > Steroidobacterales > Steroidobacteraceae > RPQJ01. The sequence continues at coordinate 2,306 of JAJTCR010000237.1, forward strand.
GGGTTGCCGGGCGTGCAGAGAAGCAGGACCTGGCAGCGTTTCCAGGTCGCGTCGTCCACGGCATCGAGGTCCGGCAGGTAGCCCGTCGCAGCCGTGCAGTTCAGGAACGCGGGCTCCGCGCCCGCGAGCAACGCCGCCCCTTCGTAGATTTGGTAGAACGGGTTGGGCATCAGCACGAGCGGCCGTCGCTGCTGGGCGGTTGCGGTATCGACGGCCGCCTGCACGAACGCAAAGAGCGCCTCCCGGGTGCCGTTGACGGGCAGCACCATCCCGTCGGCGCTGACCGCGCCGGGCGGCAACGCGAAGCGTCGCTCGAGCCAGCGCGCGCACGCCTCCCGAAACGGCGCCAGGCCGAGCGTCGCCGGGTAGGTGCCGAGCGTGCGCAGTCCATCGACCAGTGCGTCGGCGATGAACGGCGGCGGCGCGTGCTTGGGTTCGCCGATCGACAGTGGCACGTGGCGCAACGACTCCGGTGGCCGCACGCCCGCGAGCAGCGCGCGCAGTCGCTCGAACGGGTAGGGGTGCAGCAGGTCGAGGCGCGGGTTCAAGCGGACGACGCCGGGCGACCCGCCCTCATGCGAGGCGCTTCTCCGGGTCCCGCCGGTCGAGCGCGGCGGTCAGGCTGTCCTGCAGTCGCTTGCGTGCCGGCTCGGTGAGCGGCTTGCCTTTGCCGTCGGTGACGTAGAAGACGTCCTCGGCGCGCTCGCCGATGGTCATGACCTTGGCCGTGACGACGTCGATCTGCTCGGCGAGGAACACCTTGCCGATCTCGGACAGGAGTCCCGGACGGTCGCCTGCGATGATCTCGAGCACGGTGCGGTTCTGCAGCGGATCCTCGCTGAAGCTGATCTGTGTCGGCGTCGAGAACATGCGCACCTGGCGTGGTGCGCGGCGGGTCACGACGGGCAAGTCGACTTCCGAGCTCTGCAGCACGCGTCGCAACTGCTGCTCGATCTTCTGCGCGCGCAGGCGGTCCGCGATCGGGTGTCCCGTGTCCTCCAGCACCAGGTACGTGTCGAGGCCCAGCCCGCCGTCCAGCGGCGTGATGCGCGCGTCGACGATGTTGAGACCCATCTGGTCCAGCAGCGCGGTCGTGCGCGCGAAGTTCTGCTGGCGGTGCGGACCGACGGTCAGCACGGCGTTGCCACCGCGTTCGACCTCGGTACGGACCGCGACCAGCAGCGACACGTCTTCGGGGTCGGTGGCGGCGAGCAGCTTGGTCTGCCAGGCGATCTCGGCCGGCGAATAGCGCAGGAAATACATGTCGTTGAAGCGCGACCAGATCTGCGCCGCGCGCTCCCGCGACACGTGCTCGACGTCGAGCAGTTCCAGCGTGTGTGCCTTGGTCTCGGCCACGAGCTCTTCCTGCTCGAGCGGCGCCTCGAGTCCGCGCCTGAGCGCGCGCCGCACCCGCTCGTAGAAGTCGTGGAACAGCGACGATTTCCACGAGTTCCAGAGCTTGGGATTGGTGCCGCGGACGTCGGCGACCGTCAGCAGGTACAGGTAGTCCAGGTGAGTCTGGTCGCCGACCGTGCGCGCAAACTCCTGGATCACCTTCGGGTCGGAGATGTCCTTTTTCTGCGCGGTGACCGAAAAGATCAGGTGGTGGCGCACGAGCCAGGCCACCAGCCGCGCGTCATAACGCGAGAGACCCTGCTCGAGGCAGAACGCCTCCGCGTCGACGGCACCGAGCTCCGAATGATCGCCGCCGCGGCCCTTCGCGATGTCGTGAAACAGCGCCGCGAGGTAGGCCACCTCGGGACGCTGAAGCGTCGCCATCAGGCGCGACA
>JAJTCR010000238.1 GCA_021325695.1 Steroidobacteraceae bacterium
CGCCTTGGTCGCTGCCATCACCGCTGGCGGCGCGGCGGGCTGCGTTTCCTACCAGCCCTGGCAGTTGCCGGACCCGTACAGCGGTGGTTCCGGGTCGGCAGGGGCGTCGTCGCCGTACTATTACTACGGCAGCGGAGGATCCGGCTACGGTTCGTACGGCTACGGTTCGAGTTACTACGGCGGCTACCGCGACCCGTACTACTACCGCAGCGGCGTGCCGTTGCCCTATCCGGCATACGGCTATGCCCCGTATTACCCGGGGCACTCCTGCTGGGACAACGATCGCGACGGCCGCTGCGACCGCAGCAACGACGACGGCCGTGACGACGATGACGATGCCGGCAATGGCGGACGTCCGCGTCCCGACAACGACCGTCCGCTCCGCGACGTGCGCCGGCTGTTCGAGGAACGTGACCAGGCGCGCTCACCGACCGGCTCCGCACCGAGCCCGGCCATCTTGAGGACGGTGCCCTCGGAATCGAACCCCGGCGGCGCATCGCCGAAAATAAGGATCCCCGCACGGACGCAGGCGCCCGCGAGCCCGCCGCCGCGCGCTGAACCGCGCCGGAACGTCGAGCCGTCGGCTCCGGCCCGCGCTCGTGGGCCGCGATCGGACGACGCGCCGCTGCGAGGCCCGCGGGACGACGCCGCGTCGTCGATCCGCCGGCCCTTGCGTTAAGCAAGTCGAATTCCGGATTCCCGCGCACGTGCGCGCCGGCGCGGGAGCATTCCCGAGATTTTCGTCGTCCCCGCCAAACGGCTCGTCGTCACCGGCGCTCGATTCATCGAACGGTCGTCGCAAAGACCTTGTTCCTTCACATGGACCCTTCATTCTTCGTCTCACGCCAGACGTTGGCGTCGATGAAAACGAGGAGCAGGACCATGGAAATCGTAGGGATCGTGATGTTGACGGCGGTAGCGCTCTACTTCGTGCAGCAGTTCCAGCCGGGAGTCTGAAGCGTGCGCCGCAAGACGGCCGGACGTCGAGCAGCATGGATCGCGTGAGTTCGCGTCCGGCCGTCATTTCGGTGCGGTGCTGAAGTACCCCCGGCGCTGCACTCCTTTCGCCCTTTGAAACCTGCCCTTCGGGGCACCCCGCGCTGGCAGTACCGTCCCGGCCGCGCTGTCTGAGACAATCGCGGCCATGGCGAACCCGCCCGTCCTGCCGCAGCACGCCCGCGTCGTCATCGTGGGCGGCGGCATCATCGGCACGTCGACCGCCTACCATCTCGCGCAGCTGGGGTGGACGGACATCGTCCTGCTCGAGCGGCACCAGCTCACGGCCGGGACGACGTGGCACGCGGCGGGCCTCATGGTGACTTACGGTTCGACGTCCGAGACGTCCACCGAACTGCGCAAATACACGCGCAATCTCTTTGCGCGGCTGGAGGCCGAGACCGGCCAGGCCACGGGCTTCATGCCGATCGGTTTCATCGAGGTGGCGGCCGACCGGGACCGGCTCGAGGAATTTCGTCGCGTCGCGGCCTTCAATCGTTATTGCGGCGTCGACGTGCTGGAGGTTTCGCCGCGCGAAGTCGGCGACCTGTTTCCGCTCGCGAAGATCGACGACATCGAGGCCGGCTTCTACGTCAAGGACGACGGACGCGTGAACCCGGTCGACGTGACGATGGCGCTCGCGAAAGGTGCGCGCATGCGCGGCGTGAAGATCTTAGAAGGCGTGCCTGCGACCGGCGTGTTGCAGAAGAACGATCGTGTGGTCGGTGTGTCGACGCCGCTTGGCGACATCCAGTGCGAAGTCGTCGTCAATTGTGCGGGGCTCTGGGCACGCGAGCTCGCGGCGACGTCCGGTGTCGCACTGTCGAACCAGGCGGCCGAGCACTACTACCTGATCACCGAGCCGATCAAGGACCTGCCACAGAACATGCCGGTCCTCGAGGACCCGTCGGCCTATGGCTATTACCGCCAGGAAGGCGCGGGGCTGATGGTCGGGCTGTTCGAACCGAAGTGTGCGCCGTGGATGGTCGAGCGCGCACCGACCGACGTGCCGTTCGCCGACCTCGAGCCGGACTGGGACCGCATGGGCCCGTACCTCGAGACGGCCATGGCGCGTGTGCCGGTCACGTCGCAGGTCGGCATGAAGAAGTTCTTCTGTGGACCGGAGAGCTTCACGCCCGACCTGCTGCCGATCGTGGGCGAGGCGCCGAACCTGCGGGGATACTTCGTCGCCGCAGGCCTCAACTCGATCGGCATCCTGACGGGCGGCGGCCTGGGTCGCGTGATGGCGCACTGGATCATCCACGGGCTGCCGGATGTCGACGTGACCGCGATGAACGTCAATCGCGTGCTGCCTTACCAGTCGAACCCCGACTATCGCCGGGCTCGCACGGTCGAATCGCTCGGCATGGTCTACAAGTGTCATTACCCGTACAAGTCGCTCGAGACCGCACGAGGCGCACGCCGCTCGCCGTTTCACGACCGGCTCGCGGCGCAGGGCGCGTATTTCGTCGAGACGAGCGGGTGGGAGTCGCCGGGCTGGTACGCAGGCTGCGGTGTGACGCCGGAGCCCGGGCCACTGTCGTGGCAGCGCCAGCAGTGGTGGCCGCACTGGGAGCGCGAGCACCGCGCGGCACGTGAAGGCGTGGCGGCCATCGACATGTCGTTCATGGGCAAGTTTCTGGTCCAGGGACGCGATGCGGGCAAGTGCCTGAACTGGATTTCCGCCAACGAGGTCGACGGCACGGCGGCCCAGATCACGTACACGCAGTGGCTCAATCGCGAGGGACGGCTCGAAGCCGACCTCACCGTGACCAAGCTGGGCGAGGACAAATACTTCGTCGTCGTCACCGACACGATGGTGCGGCACGCCGAAGCCTGGATGAGGCGCAACATTCCGGACGACGCACACGCGTTCGTCACGGACGTGACCTCGGGCGTCGCGCAGCTGAACGTGCAGGGACCGCGCTCACGCGAATTGCTGCAGTCGCTCACGAGCGTCGACCTCTCGGACGCGGCGTTTCCGTTCCGCGCCGCGCGCGAAATCGATGTGGGGTATGCGCGCGTGCTCTGCGTGCGCATCACCTACGTCGGCGAACTCGGCTACGAGCTCTACGTGCCGGCCGAGCAGGCCGTGCACGTTTACGAGAAGGTCGTCGAGGCGGGCGCGCGCGTTGGCCTCGTGCACGCGGGACTGCGCGCGCTCGGCAGCCTGCGCATGGAAAAAGCTTATCGCGACTACGGTCACGACCTCGACAACACCGACGACCCGTACGAAACCGGGCTTGGCTTCGCGGTGGACCTGAAGAAGCCCGGCGGTTTTCTCGGCAAGGACGCGCTGCTCGAGCGCAAGGCGCGCGGCCCGCTGAGACGCCGCCTGGTGCAGGTGCTCGTCAAGGATCCTGAACCGCTCATGTATCACGCGGAGATCGTGCTGCGCGACGGGGTGCCGGTCGGTTACGTGCGCGCCGCTTCCTACGGCCATACGCTCGGCGGCGCGGTCGGCCTTGCGATGGTCGAGCCGAAGAACGTCGAGGCGGTAGATGCGGCGTATCTCGATTCGGGTCGCTGGGAAGTGGAGATCGCCGGTCGGCGTCATCCCGTCGTCGTTTCGCTGAAGCCGCTGTACGACCCGAAGAACGAGCGGATCAAGCTGTAACTCGGCCGATCATAGCCACAACCTGAAAGGCACGATTCCGGCTGCGGCAAGGACCACGAGCCATTGCAACGCAGCCGCCAGCATCGCGAGATCGATCGTGCCCGTGGCGCTGCCGCGCAATACCCTGGCTTGGCGGACGATGCCAATCGCCAACGTGACGGGCAAGATCGCGGTCACGGCCGCCAGCGCCAGACTGGCGGCGGTCCGGTCGCCGAGCTGCAGGAACGATTGCCCAAGGAAGAATGGAATCGGTACGGTCAGGGCGAGCACGCCGATGAAGGGAATGAACATCGGATCGTCGGACGAGATCCGGCGCCGAAGCGTGCGCAGCGCACCGACGATGAACACGTAGCCCAAGCCCATGAGTCCCACGGCCGTGCTGGTCCAGCCGAACAGGAGCCGAGCCAGCGACGTGCGTTCGTAACTGTGCAGGCCGTCGCTGATGACGCGCTGGCCGTCCCGTCCGACGAGCAGGACATGC
>JAJTCR010000239.1 GCA_021325695.1 Steroidobacteraceae bacterium
GCCACCAGCGACCCGTCGGCGCTCGAGAAATACAGCCGCGTGCCACTGGCATCCTCGAACGCCGCCTCCCAGGTCGGACCGAGCTTCCGCGTCTCGAGCGTCTCGGTCGCGTGCAGTTTCACCGTCCGCAGGCTTCCCGGGCCGCGGTAGTGGCTGGCAGCGAGGCGTCGGGCGGCAGCCGCGTCGATCGCGACCGGTGCGCCGTCGCTTGCGCGCAGCAGGCGCACCCCGGCGTCGGTCTCGACGCGGTAGACCCAGCGGCCGTCGACCTCGCGAAGTTCGAGTGCACGGAGCACCGGCGTCGTCGCCGCGAGCGGCAGCCGTGCAGGCTCGAGCAGGGGCGCGGCGGCCGGCAGCGCCGTCGAGTCGGGCGGTTCGGCCAGTCCCGCGCCCGCGACGCCGTCCTGGTCGAGCCACGCGAACATCACTCCGCTCGCGGTCCACAGCACTACCTGCAGCGCGACGACCAACGCCACCCAGCGGTGCAGCTGGCGCAGCCGCAGCAGTTTCATGGGTCGCCTTGCGCGGCACGTCGCCGCCGCTGCAGGAAGCCGAAGCTGTGGAACGCGAGCCAGCCGCCGAATGCCGCCGTGACGAAGGCCAGTGGCGCCGCCACGCGCAGCAGGGGGTTGTTGACGTCCTCGCGCGAGACGTAATCCATGATGTGCAGGGACCACAGGAAGTCGAACCAGCGCCAGAAGCGGTGCCGACGCGTGACGAGCCGGCCGGTCGCCGGATCCAGGTACAGCGACGTGGCGGTCCAGTCGTCGAAGTCGACGCGCCAGACCGGCGCGCGGCGGCCGCGAATCTCGTGCGGCAAATCGACGTCGCGCACCAGCAGCGCGACCGCGGCCACCGGTGCCGAGCCGGCGTACTGTGCCGCGGCGAGCGCACGGATCCGCGTCGCGTCGAACACCGGCATCGGCCGCCCCGTCGTGGCGTCGAGCAGTTCGGCGCCGTCTGCGCGGACGAGTTCGTAGACCGGTTGGCCGCCGTCAGGCAGCGTGCGCAGGCGGATCGCCCGGACGTCGTCGCGGCCCCCGCGAATCGCGGCGAGGGGGACGAGCGGCACGTCGAGTCGAACCGGTGGCGCGACGTTGCGCACCAGCGTGTCGCCGTGGATGAAATCGAGGTCCACGACGACCATGTAGAGGCCGCTCAGCGTCCAGAGCGCGAGTTGCCAGCCGACGAGGAGCGCGAGCCAGCGGTGGCCCAGCCGCGCGATGCGGGCGAAATTCATTCGGCTAGTGGCTAGTGGCTGGTGGCTGGTGGCTAGTACGAGGCGATTTCGCCGCGCGTCGGCACGCAGCGTAGCTGCCTCTTACCAGACACTAGACACCGACCACTAGCCAATCTTCAGGTGCTGATCACTTCGCGTTCGTCGCGATCCATGCCGGCGTCGATGCCGTCTTCGGGCCACCCGAATTGCCCGGGGCAGCCCGGCCGCGCCCAGGGAATCGGCGGATGCCCTTCCGGCAGGTTCGGGTAGGCGCGTTCGATCGGCGGATGCCCGTCCGGCAACCGACGATCGGGGATCGGCGGATGGCCGGGCGGCAACGCTTCGCTGACCGGCACGGCATCGCGCAGCCAGGGGTTGCGGGCCGCGTCGACAGGTTGCACGTCACGCGCGGCGACCGCCGCCATCGCCACGGCTGCCACCACCGCCGCCATCGCCTTGATGCTCATGCAGCTGCCTCCCGTGCCGGACAGCCGCGGAGCCCCGTGTGCCGGGGCCCGCAGGCCGTCGCCCGATGGTGTACCGGGCCCATTGGGCACAGTTGACCGCTCGTGGCGCCGGAAGTCCAGACCGGCTCGACGCGGACCCGTGCAGGACAGCGTGACATCACTGCCCGCAGGCGGACCGACGTCAGAGGAACGTGAAGCGGCGTTCGCGGAACAGTTGCAGGCAGGCGTCGACGACGCCCGCCTCGTACGGCACGCCGCGGCCGCGCTCGATCCCGGGCAACGCGAGGCTCCTCTCGACGACCGGCGGACAGGGCCGGTGCGAGGTCACGGCCTCGACCGTGTCCGCGACCGCGCGTTGGACGCGCCCTCGTCGGGCAGCGACTTGGGTCGCCGGGTCGCGTCCGTTGCGGCGCCGCGCAGCAGCGCACGGTCTACGGCGCTGCGGAGTGAGATTGCGTCGAGCGGTTTGGGGAGCACGGCGACCGCGCCCAGTTCCGCCGCGCACTGCTCGTACCGCGGGTCCGAGAACGTGCCGGTCATGAACACGAACGGGACGTGGCGCAGGTCGGCGTCTTCCTGCGCGCGGCGGCACAGCGTGAAGCCGTCCATGCCCGGCATCAGCACGTCCGACAGCACGAGATCGGGCCTCTCGATGCGCGCGCGGTCGAGCGCCGCCTGTCCGCCGTCGGTCTCGATGACGCGATGACCGGCGCGCTCGAGCACCTGCCGCGTCGCCTTGCGATGTTCACGCCGGTCGTCGACGACCAGGATGGTTGCCATGGGGCCTCCTAGGGCCCGGCTAATCTACGCGGCCGAGCGAACCCGGCAGTCGAGGCGGGACCGTTTTGGAGCGATCGACGTGCGTGCACGAGCCGGCACGGCCGGAGCCGATCGCGGATCGCCGGGGTCCGTCCCGAATCTAGGTACCGGCCACGATGCGCCCGCGCTCCATGCGCAGTACGCGATCCGCGATGTACGCCACCTCCGCGGCGGCGTGCGATACGTAGAGCAACGGGATGCCGCTCTCGTCCTTGACCCGGCGCAGGAACGGCAGGATCTGCTGCTTGAGCCGGTCGTCCAGCGACGCCAGCGGCTCGTCGAGCAGCATCAGGCGCGGCGAGCAGAGCAGCGCACGACCGAGCGCGACGCGTTGCCTCTCGCCGCCCGACAGCTGTGCGGGGCGACGATCGAGTAGCGGTCCGAGCTCCAGCAGGTCGAGCACCTGCGGCAGCTGCAGCCGACGCTGGTCGGGCGCGCGGCGCTCGTAACCGTACAGCAGGTTGGCGCGCACGGTCATGTGCGGGAACAACTGGCCGTCCTGGAACACGAGCGCGACGTGACGACGCCAGGGCGGCACGAACAGGTCCCGGTGCACGTCGACGAGCGTTTGCCCGTCGAGCGCGACGGTGCCACGGTCCGGCCGCAGCAGGCCCGCGACCAGCGCGAGCAGCGTGCTCTTGCCGCAGCCCGAGGGGCCGAAGATCCCCGTCGCGCCCGGGCCGAACTCCGCACGGGCGCACAGCGCGAACTCGGTGCGGCGGAACTCCACGTCGACTTCAAGCACGTCGAATCGCCCGCGGATCATGGTCGTGGTAGCCGAGCCGACGCTCCGCGCGCCGGGACAACCAGTGGCTCCCCGCGAGCGCCGCAACCGCGAGCGCGAGCGACAACACCACGAGGCGCGCGGCGGCGGCCTCGCCGCCCGGCACGTGCATGAAGCTGTAGATCGCGAGCGGCAGCGTGCGCGTCTCGCCCGGAATGTTGCCGACGAAGGCCATCGTCGCGCCGAACTCGCCGAGGCTTCGCGAGAAACACAGGACCGCGCCCGCCAGCACTCCGGGCAGCGCGAGCGGCAGCGCAACCGTCCTGAAGGCGTTCCACGGCGAGGCGCCGAGCGTGGACGCGGCATGGTCGAGCCGAACGTCCACGAGCCGGAACGCCACGCGCACCGGTTGCACGAGCAGGGGAAACGCCATCACCGCGGAGGCGATGACCGCACCCTGCCAGGAGAAGGCGAGCACGATGCCAAAGGTCGACTCGAGCCACGCCCCGACCGGGCCGCCGGTGCCGAACAGCCAGAGCAGCAGGTAGCCGGGCACGACGGGCGGCAGCACCATCGGCAGCTGCACGAGCGCCTCGAGCAGGAACTTGCCGCGGAACTCGCGTCGCGCGAGCAGCCAGCCGACGACGATGCCGAGCGGCAGCGACGCAAGCGTCGCGCAGGCGGCGACGCGGGCCGAGAGCCCGAGCGCATCCCATTCCGCCGCACTCAACATGCGTCAACGGACTCGTTCCAGCACGCGGAAGCCGTGCCGGGAAAACAGGTCCGCCACCTCGGGCGAGTCACGCAGGAATGCGAAGAACGCCCGACCTTCGGGCCCCGCCCGCTGCAAC
>JAJTCR010000240.1 GCA_021325695.1 Steroidobacteraceae bacterium
CGTTCGCGTGGCCTCGGCGGCCGCCTCGGGACGCGCCGCCACGGCGATCTCGCCTTCGATCACGGCGCGCAGTTCGTCACCGCCCGGAGCCGCTCGTTCGTCGGCTATGCGCAAGCCGCCGTCCGGGCCGGCGTGCTGGACGCCTGGCGCCCGCGCGTCATGGAGGACGACCGCACCTGGCCCCAGCCGATCGAGGACTGGTGGATCGGCACGCCGGGAATGAGCGCCCTCGTACGTCCGCTTGCTCGCAACCTCGACATCCAGACTGGCGTCTACGTCCACGAGCTGCTGCCCGGGCAGCGCGGCTGGGAACTGCAGACCGATTCCGGGCGGCAGCACCAGGTGTTCCGCGCGGTCGCGGTCGCGATCCCGGCGCCGCGCGCCGCGACATTGCTCGGTCCGCACGGTCGCGTCTTCCGCCACATCGCGGACGTCGTCATGGCGCCGTGCTGGACGGGAATGTTCGCGTTCGACCGCCCGCTCGACCTCGGCGCGGAAGCACGTCGCTGGACCGCGGGCCCGCTCGCCTGGGCTGCCTGCAACTCGAGCAAGAACGAGCGCTTGCGACGGCCGCAATGCTGGGTGGTTCACGCGTCCTCGGCGTGGTCGCGCGAGCACCTCGAGCTCGACGCACAGGAAGCGGCACGATTGCTGCTGCACGCGTTCTCGCAGTCGGTCGGCCAGGCGCTGCCCACGCCGTCGCACATCGCCGCACATCGGTGGCGCGACGCCCTCGTGGAACAACCGCTCGGCCTGGCCAGCCTGGTCGACGAGGAAATGACCGCGGGCGCCTGTGGCGACTGGTGCATCGCGCCGCGTGTCGAAGCCGCTTATGAAAGCGGTCGCTCACTCGCTCACTCGATCCTGTCGATGGTCGGGCTCTCGGCGCGGATGCCGCGCGCCTGACGCGGCGGAAACAGCCGCAAGCGAACCCCGTCGCGCGAAAATCCCTCGTACAGGCCCCAGAGCACGAGCGCGCCGAGGACCGGCACGATCTCGTAGACGACGCGATACATCAGCACGGCCGCGAGCAACTGGTCCGGCGGCACGTCGGGCAGCAGCAGCAGCAACATCGACTCGAGCACGCCGAGGCCTGCAGGCACGTGGCTCAGCACGCCGGCGAGCACGCTCGCCAGATACACCGCGAGGAACGGCAGGTAACCGGGGCTGCTGCCGTCGGGCAGCAGCATGTAGAGCACCGACGAGACCAGCGCGATGTCGACGATGCCGATCGCCAGTTGCAGCGCCGTCATCGCCGGCGTCGGCAGGTGCACCGCCCAACCTCCAAGCTTGATCGGCTTCTTGCGCAGCAGGATGGTGAGTGCATAGCCCACGTCCTTCGCGAGCCCGAGGCACCCGAGTGCGAACAGCCAGCGGCTCTCGATGCGGAACAGCGGCTCGAGCGTCGTTGCGGCGAACACGAGCGACAGGTCGAGCAACAACCCGAACGCGAGTGCGTACGGCAGGTTCGCGAGCAGGACCGTTGCGCCGACTTCGGTCGCCGAAAACCCGGCAGGGGTGTACATGCGGTAGCGCAAGGCCCCGCCGCTCAGCATCGCCTGGCCCACGGCGTGACCGAGCGGGAATGCGATGAATGCGGTCACCATCGGCTTGGCCCGACCGATGCAATGCTTCACATAACGCACGACGGCGACTTCGTACAGCGCCAGCGCCGTGAATGCGCCGCCGGCACAGAAGGCGGCGAGCGCGAGCGTGGCCGGCGGCACTGAGCGCATGTTCGCGACGACGTCGGCGAAGCTGATGCGCTGGAACGTGCGCCAGAGCACCCATGCCGCCAGGCACGCAAGCTCGACGCTTACTGCTATGCCGAGCGTCCTTTTCAAGCGGCTGCGACGGGGATCCGGCATGTGCGCGACAATCTTCCGTGGGTTGTGACGTCATGGACGGAGTCGTTCGACGGCATCCAAACGCAAGTGATTCTCAATACTCACGGAGCGCTTTTTCGCCCGCCGGAGGAAACCTCCCTTTCGGGCGACGGTCGAATGCGAAGCAAGACGGCCGTGCGTACAATTTTGCCGTTGGTGGGTCGATTGTCCCCTCTCGAGGAGAAGTATCCAAATGTCCGATCAGAAGTTCCCGCGCCGCACCCTGCTCAAGGGCGCGCTCCTGGGCGTCGCCGCGGTGCCGGTGTCGGCATTGCTGTCGCGCTCGGCCGATGCGGCCGCCGGCAAGGTCGACCCGAACGAGCCGCAGGCAAAGTCGCTCGGCTACGTGGAGGACGCGACCAAGGTAGACGCGAAAGCAAACCCTAACTACAAGCCCGGCCAGATCTGCGCGAACTGCCTGCAGGCGCCGGCGGCGAAGGCCGGTGCGGCCGAGGTGCCGTGCAACATCTTCGCCGGCCGCAACGTCGCCGCGAAGGGCTGGTGCAAGGTCTACGTCAAGCGGCCGTAAGCGGACGCGAGCCGTCGGCGTTTCGAATGGCGGCGCGCCTCGGAAACCGGGCGCGCCGTTTCTTTGTGGACCTCTGGGCCCCGCCCGCCCCTCGCTTCGCTGAGGCGCAATCGGCGGTCGATCCCCCCTTGAAACCCCCCATCGCGTGCACATGTATGGCGGCACGGAGGGATTGCATGGCAATCCCCGCACAGATGGAGGTCTCGAACCATGCGAGTGATCAAGTGGGAACCGTTCCGTGACATGGACGACATGTTCAATCGTTTCGTCGCCGACACGCTACGTCGCTTTCCGATGCAGGGTGGAGCGCCCGGCAACGACGGGCTGTCCTCGCGCGAGTGGGCTCCGCTCGCCGACGTGAGCGAGAACGACGGCGAGTACGTGATCAAGGCCGAACTGCCGGAAGTCCGCAAGGAAGACGTCAACGTCACCGTGCAGGACGGAGTGCTCACGCTGTCCGGCGAACGCAAGCAGGAGCAGCGAGAGGAGAACGAGCGCGTGCACCGCATCGAGCGGTTCTACGGATCGTTCGCGCGCCGATTCGCGCTTCCGGAAAACGCCGACGAGCAGGGCATCCGTGCCGAGTGCCGTGACGGCGTGATCGTGATCCGGATTCCGAAGCAGAAGCAGGTCGAGCAGCAGCCGCGGCAGATCCAGATCCAGTAAGTCCGGCGAAGCACCGCGCTTCATCCATACCTCAGGCGGGCGGTGGATTGCGGGGAGGGACGGTGTGAACCGTCCCTCCCTGCGCGGCAGACGGCGCTCAGCCGTATAATTCGTGCGCCCTTGAAGAAACCTGCGGGCGCGAGCATCCAACCATGACGACGACCATTGCCGCCAAAGGCACGGCCGACCTCTGCGACGAGCACGGCGACCGCGTGCAGGTCTGTGAGCCGATTTTCCATGCATTCGGCGGGCGCAAGGCGTTCCATGGCCCGGTCAGCACGGTCCGCTGCTTCGAGGACAACTCGCGCGTCAAGGAAGCGGTCGAGACGCCGGGCGGGGGCCGTGTCCTCGTCGTCGACGGCGGCGGTTCACGTCGTCGCGCACTGCTGGGCGACAAACTCGGAGACGCCGCGGTTCGCAACGGCTGGGCGGGAATGATCGTGCACGGCTGCATCCGCGACTCGGCCGAACTGGGTCGCATGGATCTCGGCATCCGTGCGCTCGGCACGATTCCATTGCGCAGCGACAAGCGCGGCGAGGGCGAGCGCGACGTGCCCGTGCGACTCGCCGGCGTCACGTTCCATCCAGGCGACTTCGTCTACGTCGACGAGGACGGCGTGATCGTCGCGCCGCAGGCGTTAGCCTAGTGGCTGGTGGCCAGTGGCCAGTGGCTGGTGGCTAGTGGCTAGTGGCTGGCAAGAGACAGAACTCTTACCCGGCCGTTGCCCGACCGTGCCGCTCGCGGCCTTCCGACCGACCACCAGCCACTACCCACTGGACACTTCCCTCATGCCACGCACCGTCCACTGCCAGTACCTCAAGCGCGAAGCACCGGGCCTCGAGCGTGTCCCGTACCCGGGCGAACTCGGCAAGCGCATCTACGACAACATTTCCGCGGAAGCGTGGCAGGCCTGGGTGCGGCACCAGACCATGCTCATCAACGAGTACCGGCTCTCGCCGATCGAGCCCAAGGCACGCAAGTTCCTGGTCGAGGA
>JAJTCR010000241.1 GCA_021325695.1 Steroidobacteraceae bacterium
GGCATCGGCTCCGTGCCGCAAGGCCGTGAGTACTACGCGTACCTCGCGCGCCGGCACACGTCGACGTCGATGACGCCGGAGCAGATCCACGCGCTCGGGCTGAAGGAACTCGCGCGGATCCGCGCGCGCATGGACGCGACGATCGCGGCGACGGGGTTCCGGGGCTCGTTCCAGGACTTTCTCGCTTCGGTCCGCCGGGACCCGCGCTTCTATGTCGATGGTGCGGAGTACGGCCGACGGTGCAGCGAGGTCGCCAAGCGCGCGGACTTCCTGTTGCCACGTTATTTCGGGGTGCTGCCGCGCCTCACCTACGGCGTGCAGGCGATCCCCGAGGGCCTCGAGAGCAGTGCCAACGGTTACCTGTCGGGCAGCCCCGAGCAGGGCGTCGCCGGCATGGTCGTCTACAAGCCCTGGATGGCGGAGAAAATGCCGACCTTCGGTATCCCGGCCTGGGTGCTGCACGAGGGCGTGCCGGGTCATCACCTGCAGATCGCGCTGGGTCAGGAACTCGAGTCCCTGCCGGAATTCCGTCGCGCCGACGACGTGACCGCGTACGTCGAAGGCTGGGCGCTCTACGCCGAGCGACTCGGCGAGGAAATGGGCATTTACCGCGACCCGTACGAACAGTTCGGTCGGCTGTCGCTGGAGATCTGGCGGGCCTGCCGGCTCGTCGTCGACACCGGCATGCACGTCATGGGGTGGTCGCGCGAGCGTGCGATGAGCTGCCTGCAGGAGAACAGCGCGCTCGCGGCAACGGAGATCGAGTTCGAAACGGACCGCTATATCGCGTGGCCGGGCCAGGCGCTCGCGTACAAGATCGGTGAGCTCAGGATCGTCGAGTTGCGGGAACGCGCGAGCCGGCGTCTCGGCGAACGGTTCGACCTGCGCGCGTTCCACGACCTGCTGCTCGGCGCCGGCGCGATGCCGCTCGCGGTCCTCGAGGCCCGAGTGGATCGGTGGATTGAGACGCAGGTCGCATCGCAGCGCACGGCCCGGCGCTAAATTCCTCCCCATTGCGGATATTTCCGCGGCGCGGCGCAGGTTGGCGACGCTAGCCTATGTCGGACGCGCGGGCGAGGAACGCCGGAGCGACGACGACAATACGGACGAGTGGAGCGCGAGCGATGAGCATCAACGAACTGATCCTGGTCGGCACGGGTTTCGTGCTCGCACGGGTCGTCTACATGTTTTACTTCACGCAGAAAAAGGCAGCCGAAGCGGACCGTCCCTGACGCAGGATCGTCAGGCTTCGCGCTCGATTTCGACCGTCACGTGCACGAGCTCCTCGTGCACGCTCAACGCTTCCCGCACCGCATCGGCCTGCAGGCCGTCCTCGGCACCGAGGCTGACGATGCACGCGTACTTGCCGCGGCCGACCCGCCAGACGTGCAGGTCGCGTAGCCGCGGCGCCCCCGGCAGGTCCGCCACCACGTCGCGGACCTCGGCCACGACCGGCGCGTCCATTTCCGCGTCCAGCAGGACGCGGCCCGTGTCGCGCAGCAGCCCCAACGCCCAGCGCCCCACGAGGACCATGCCCGCGAGTCCCATCACCGGGTCGAGCCAGGCGGCGCCGAGGTACTTGCCGCCAGCCAGCGCGACGATCGCGAACACGGAAGTCGCTGCGTCGGCGACGACGTGCAGGTAAGCGGAGCGCAGGTTCAGGTCGTGGTGGTGATGGTGATGATGACCGTGGTCGTGCCCATGGCCGTGGTCATGGCGGTGTCCGGTCTGGCCGCTCGACAGCAGCCACGCCGACACCACGTTGACCGCCAGGCCGATCACCGCGACAGCGATCGCTTCGTTGAAGCGGATGGCGTGCGGCTCGATCAGCCGAGCCACGGACTCGTAGCCCATGTACGCGGCGACGCCGACCATGAACACGGCGCTCGTGTAGCCCCCGAGCACCTCGATCTTCCAAGTGCCGAACGCAAAGCGAGGATTGTCGGCGTGCCGGCGGGCGAGCCAGTAAGCGCCGGCCGAGATGCCGAGCGCGAACGCGTGCGAGCTCATGTGCCAGCCGTCGGCGAGCAGGGCCATGGACCCGAGCAGCGTGCCCGCGACGATCTCCACGGCCATCATGACGGCGGTGAGCCACATGACCTGCCGCGTGCGCCGCTCGGCAAGGGGGTTCGACGTGTCGAAGACGTGGACGTGGACGTGGACGTGCGTGTCGGGAATCAGGCGAGGCGCAGTCATGGCGCCATGCTAGCGGATTCCCCACCTCTCCCGACGCGACGGGAGGGGTGAAGTCGTCAGGGCGCGGTTTCGAGCGCCAGCACCTTCGCGATGGTCCACTTCGCGAGCTGCGACATGTGCACCTCGTCGGGTCCGTCGGCGAAGCGCACGAACCGGCCGTACGCGAACGACGACGCGATCGGCGTGTCCTGGCACAGGCCCATCGCGCCGTGGGCCTGCATCGCGCGGTCACAGACGTCCTGGCACATCTGCGGCGCGACGATCTTGATCATCGAAATCAGGTCGGCCGCGCCCTTGGGACCCTCGCGATCGATCCGGTCCGCGGCGGCGAGCGTGAGCAATCGCGCCTGTTCGATCTGGCAGCGCGAACGCGCGATGTCCTGCCGGATGCTGCTCTGCTCGCTCAGCTTCTTGCCGAACGCCACGCGGTTCTCCACGCGACGGCACATCCACTCGAGCGCCCGCTGCGAGGCTCCGACGAGTCTCATGCAGTGATGGATCCGGCCAGGGCCGAGCCGCCCCTGCGCGATCTCGAAGCCGCGCCCTTCGCCGAGCACGATGTTCGAGACCGGTACGCGCACGTCCTCGAGCACGACCTCACCGTGGCCGCTCGGGCTGTGCACTTCGCCGAATACCTTGAGCGGCCGGAGCACCTTGATCCCGGGCGTGTCGCGCGGGACGATGATCGTAGATTGCTGCGTGTGCCGCGGTCCGTCGAAGCGCGTCTTGCCCATGACGAGCAGCAGCTCGCAGTGCGGATGGTAGATGTTGCTCGACCACCATTTGCGGCCGTTCAGCACGTACGAGTCGCCGTCACGCGTGATCGAGCACTCGACGTTGGTCGCATCCGAGGAAGCCACCTGCGGCTCGGTCATCAGGTAGGCCGAGCGGATCCTGCCGTCGAGCAGCGGCTTGAGCCAGCGTTCCTGCTGCTCGGGCGTGCCGTAACGCGCGAGCACCTCCATGTTGCCGGTGTCGGGCGCACTGCAGTTGAAGACTTCCGGTGCCCACTCGATTCGACCCATGAGCTCGGCGAGCGGCGCGTACTCGAGGTTCGTGAGTCCCGGGCTCCACTGACCGTAATCGTGCGGCAGGAACAGGTTCCAGAGTCCCGCGGCCCTCGCCTTCGCCTTGAGCTCCTCGACGATCGGCGGCTGTTGCCAGCGATTGGCGGGGTCCTGCACGAACTCGTCGTGCGCGTGCTCGATCGGGTAGACGTGCTGTTGCATGAAGCCGTCGACGCGGCGCATCAGGTCCTGCACCTTGGGGCTGTACTGGAAATCCACGGCGGTCTCTCCCACGACGACGGTCGGTGTGGGCCCAGTCTAGGCCGGATGTAGGATTTGCCTAGTGCAATCTTTTGATGTCTAATCATTCGAATCATGCATCTATCGCGGATCGACCTGAACCTGCTCGTCGTGTTCGACACCGTGTACGGCGAGGGTGGGATCACGGCCGCGAGTCGCAAGCTGAACCTGTCCCAACCCGCCGTGAGCCACGCCCTCGCGCGATTGCGCGATGTATTCGGCGAGCCGCTGTTCGAACGACAGGGGCGTGGCGTCGCGCCGACCCCGCTGGCCCGCACCATCGCCGGCCCGGTGCGCGAAGCGCTGGCCGCCATGGAGCGCACGATCGGCGAAGCGGGCCGGTTCGACCCGGCAACCGCAGACCGCAACTTTCGGATCGGACTGCGCGAGGCGCTGGAACCGAACGTGTTGCCACGCCTCGGTCGTGCGGTCTGCGGCGCCGGGCTGAAGCTCACGCTCGCCACGGCGCGACACGACCGTCCACGACTGGAGAAGGACCTCGCGGCCGGCGAATTCGACATCGCGCTCGACGTGCTGATGCCGATCGCCGACCGGCTGCGGCACGAGCG
>JAJTCR010000242.1 GCA_021325695.1 Steroidobacteraceae bacterium
ACGTCTCGAGCTTGGCCAGCAGCACGGCGGCCTGGATCGAGTCCAGTCGACCCGTCAGCCCGAGGCGCGGGTGGTGGTACCGGCGGTCCTGGCCGTGGACCCGGATCTCGCGCAGCACGCGCGCCTGGGCGGCGACGGTCGTGAACAGCGCGCCGCCGTCGCCGTAGCAGCCGAGCGGTTTCGACGGGAAGAAAGACGTCGCCCCGATCGTCGTGAGCCCGCCCGAGCGCTTGCCCTTGTACGTTGCGCCGAAACTCTGCGCGGCATCCTCGATGACGGGCACGCCGTGCGCGCGGGCGATCTCATTGATCGCGTCGAGGTCCGGGCACTGACCGTACAGCGAGACCGGCATGATCGCCTTGGTCCGCGGCGTGATCGCGGCGTCGAGCTTCGCCGGATCCATGTTGTAGCTGGCCCGGTCGATGTCGACGAACACCGGTTTCGCGCCGATCAGGGCGATCATCTCGGCCGTTGCAAAGAACGTGAACGGCACGGTGATCACTTCGTCGCCCGCACCGATGTCGAGCGCCATTAGCGCGATCAGCAGTGCGTCCGTGCCACTCGCCACGCCGACGCAATGCCTGGCGCCGACATACTCGGCGAGGCGCTGCTCGAGCTCCCCGACCTCCGGTCCCATGACGTATTGCCCATGCTCGAGGACCTTCGCGATGCGCGAGTCGATCGAGGGTTTCAGGCGGCGGTACTGGGTCTTGAGGTCGATGAAATCCATGGGGAGCTTCGTAGCGACGACGGATCTTCGTAGTTTAGAGGGGATAGGGTCAGGGGATGGTGCTTCTTACCAGCGAGCGAATTCCTTCGTTCGCGAGTTCGTCCGCGCGTTCATTGCCAGGATCGCCCGCGTGGCCCTTGACCCAGTGCCAGTGCACCTCGTGCCGTCCGATCTGTTCCTCGAGTCGTTTCCAGAGGTCGTCATTCTTGACGGGTTTCTTGTCGGCGGTTTTCCAGCCGCGGCGTTTCCACTGCGGCAACCATTCCGTGATGCCGAGCCGAACGTACTGCGAGTCGGTGTAGAGCTGCACGCGGCAACGACGCTTCAGTGCGGCGAGCGCCTCGATCGTCGCGACCAGTTCCATGCGGTTGTTCGTGGTGGGCGATTCGCCGCCGTACAGTTCCTTGCGATGCTCCCCCGCGATCAGCAGCGCGCCCCACCCGCCCGGCCCGGGGTTGCCCTTGCACGCTCCATCCGTATACACGATCACGTCGCCCGGCTGGACGCCCTGCATGCGCGCGACCGGCGAACTCACGCCGCCTGTCTCGTCGTGGGCTCGGGCGCGCCACCGACGATCACGGGACGGGCCGTCCACGCACGTCGTATCGGGGTCACGGCCTGCACGCGTTTGCGCGCCTTGATCAGGTAAGCGCCGGCGAGCGGCGCGGCGAGCATCGGGCCCTGCCGCTCGAGCCAGCTGTCCTCGCGCAAGCCGACCATGCGCTGCGTCCAGGGCGGCGCGAACAGGTAGCGGCGCGCCGAGACGACCTCGAAGCCGAGCAGGCTGAGCCAGTCACGCGTCCGGCGTTCGCTCATCATGCGCGCCGCATGCGGTGGAAAGTTGCCCCGTGCGACGAAATGCCGCGCACCCCACGGCCCCCACGGACTGAAGGCGCAGATGATCACGTTGCCGTCGGCGACCAGCACACGGTCCACTTCGCGCAGCAGGTGCTGCGGGCGGTCGGCATGCTCGAGCGTGTGCGGCAGCAAGGCCGCCTCGACGGAACCGGTCGCGATGGGCAGGGCGTCCAACTGCGCCCGGATCGAACGCGGCCCGTTCGCATCGGGCGCGATCAAGGTGCGGTGCTGCGTTCGCGCGCCTGAACATAATGCGGCGCTGTCACCCCAACGGCCGAGCTGCAGCAGTTCGAACCCGACGACGTCCGCCAGCTCTTCCTGCAGCAACCGCGTTTCCCGCTCGAGCACGGCCGCGCCCAGGGGCGTGTCGAGCCAGTGGTCGGCAGCGGCGGTCAGGTCCATGGCGCAAGGATAACGGCAAGTCCCTGTCCCGCGTTGAAAAAACGTGCGTCCGCTTATGGAATTTTCGGTCGCGACCCGCTCTAATACCGCCGCCCGGACTCATTGGCCCGCGGACGCACGAGGAGTCTCGTAACGCATGCTGCTGGTGAGCCCGGTGCGGGCCTTCTCGGACAACTACATCTGGTTGATCCAAGCTCCGGCAGACCGGGGCGTGGCCGTGGTAGTAGATCCGGGCGACGACCGTCCCGTGGAGCAGGCCTTGCAGCAAGGGGGATTGAAACTGCGCGCGATCCTCGTCACCCATCACCACGCCGACCACGTGGGCGGGGTGGCCGCACTGGCGGCGAGGCACGGGGCCGCGGTCTTCGGACCGGCCCGCGAAACCATGCCCTGCGCGGTGCAGGCGGTCGACGACGGAGGCACGACGGATCTTGGACACCTCGGGCTCGAATTCTCCGTGATGGCCATCCCCGGGCACACGCTCGGCCACATCGCATACGTGGGTCACGGCGCCATATTTTGCGGCGATACGCTCTTCAGCGCCGGCTGCGGCCGCCTGTTCGAGGGCACCGCGGCACAAATGCTCGATTCCCTCGACCGCATCGCAGATTTGCCCGACGCAACCCGGGTGTACTGCGGTCATGAATACACGCTCTCGAACCTCCGGTTCGCCAGCGCCGTCGAGCCCGACAATCCCGACGTCCGCGAGGCGCTGGCCGACACCGGCCGCAAGCGCGAGCGCGACGAAGTCACCCTGCCGTCCACCCTTGGACGGGAGCGCCGCATCAACCCCTTCCTGCGATCGCGCACGAGCGCCGTCCGCAGCGCGGCCGAGCGACATGCCGGCCGACGGCTGTCGACGGACACCGAAGTGTTCGCGGCCGTGCGTTCGTGGAAAGACGGTTTTCGCTGACGAGGCGAAATGAACATCACCAGAACAATCCACCAGAAATTCCGCCTCGCCGGGCCCGTCCTGCTCGCGGCCGTCGCGCTCGCGGGTTGTGCCACGACCGATTCGACATATTCGAGCCTGCCGCCGACGCCGCAATACCCCAACGACCGGCCAGCGCTCGATCGCAACACCGTGACGATTCCGGGCCTGGCGCTGGAGTCGTCGCGTACGGTCGCGCACCTGCCGCCGGAGCAGTACACCGACCTGCTCGATCGGGTCCGCGACGGCTACGGGCTGCCCGACGTGCAACACTTTGCGGTCGATCGTGAGATCGAACACTACCGCACCCGGGCGGACTTCCTCGATCGCACGTTCAAGCGCGGCTCCCGATACCTGTACTACATCGTCGACGAGATCGAAAAGCGCAACCTGCCGCTCGAGCTCGCGTTGCTGCCGGTCGTGGAGAGCGCTTTCAACCCGGTGGCCTACTCACGCAGTCGCGCGTCGGGCCTCTGGCAGTTCATTCCGTCCTCGGGCAAGCATTACGGGCTCGAACAGAACTGGTGGATCGACGAGCGTCGTGACGTGATCGAGGCCACTACGGCTGCGCTCACCTACCTGCAGTACCTGCACGATTACTTCGGGGGCGACTGGTTCCTGGCCATCGCGGCCTACAACGGCGGCGAAGGCACGGTGAGTTCGGCCGTCCGACGCAACCGGGCACGCGGCCTCCCTACCGACTTCTGGAGCCTGGAACTCCGTGCCGAGACTCGCGACTACGTGCCGAAGCTGCTCGCCATCAGTCGCATCGTGCGCGACCCGACCGCCTATGGCCTGCAGTTCGCGGCCATCGCGAACCAGCCCTACTTCGAGGTGGTCGATCCGGGTCGGCAAGTCCACCTGGGCGACGCCGCGGACCTCGCTGGCATCACGCGCGACGACATGTTCGCGCTGAACCCCGGCTACAACCGGATGTCGACGCCGCCGAAGGGTCCGCACCGCCTGCTGCTGCCGATCCCGAATGCCGAGCAGTTCCGCCAGGCGATGCTGAACCAGACGCTGCTGGAGGAGCAGGGCCAGGCGCTGGTCGCGGTGGTCGAGCCACCGCCGCAGGTGCGTCATCGCGTCACGCGGGGCGACACGCTCAGCTCGATCGCGCGGGACTTCGGCGTGCCGATC
>JAJTCR010000243.1 GCA_021325695.1 Steroidobacteraceae bacterium
GGCCCTCGTGGTCGGCAACACGATCGGCATCGGCATCTACGTGTTGCCGGCCTCGCTCGCCCCGTACGGTTTCAACGCGATGCTGGGCTGGGCGATCACCGTGGTCGGCATGACGGTGCTGGCCCGGGTGTTCGCGCAACTGGCTCGCGAGTTCCCGACCGTCGACGGACCGCACGCCTACATCGAACGCACGACCGGGAGCCTCGCGGCGTTCATCGCGATCTGGTGCTACTGGGTCTCTTGCTGGATCACCCACGCGGCGATCGCGATCGGCGTGGTCGGCTACCTCGGCAAGGTGATCCCGGCGCTCCAGGGCGTGCCGCCCGCGCTGCAGGCGCTGGCGATGCTCTGGCTGTTCGTCGCCGTGAACCTGCTCGGCGTGCGTGCCGGGGGCCGCGTGCAGGTGCTGACGACCGCGCTTAAGCTGCTGCCGATGGCCTACATCGTCGGCCTGGGCGCCTGGATCCTCTTCACCGAGCCCGCGACCTATGTCCGCCATCCGCCGCCCACGCCGATCTCGGTCGAGCGCCTGATGGCAGCGTCGACGATCGCGCTGTTCGCAATGCTCGGCATCGAGTCCGCGGCGGTGCCGGCAGGCCGTGTGCGCGATCCGCAGACGACGATCCCGCGCTCGACGATGGCCGGCACGCTGCTCACGGCGGCGATCTACATCGCCGTCTCCTCGATCGCATTGCTGCTGCTGGAGCAGGACCGGCTCGCGCAGTCGTCGGCGCCGTTCTCGGACTTGCTCGACGAGTTCGGCGGTTCCGGCCACAGCCGCCTGCTCGCCGCGTTCGTCGTCGTGAGCGGGCTTGGCGCGCTGAACGGCTGGACGCTGCTCGTCGGTGAGCTGTCGGCGTCACTCGGTCGACACGGCTTCCTGCCGGCCGTGGCCCAGCGCACCAACGCGCGCGGTGCGCCCGCGGTCGGCCTGCTGCTCACGGGGGTGATGGCCACCGCGATGGTGCTGATGAATTACAGCAAGTCGCTGGTCGAGGGCTTCACGTTCCTGACGCTCGTCGTCACGGCTGCGAACCTGCCGCTGTACCTGCTGTGCGCGTTCGCGCTCGTCGTGCTTGCGCGCCGGGGCGAGCGTCGCGTGCCGGCGAGCGTGCTCGTGCTCGGCGTGCTCGGCACCGCCTACTCGATCTTCGCGTTCGTGGGGCTCGGCCACGAACCGTTCCTGTGGTCGCTCGTGCTCGGATTGGCGGGATTGCCCGTGTTCTGGTTCCTGCGCACACGACGCACGCCCGGTGCGCTACCGCCCGCCGCGACCCAAGGGAGGGATGCCTGATGCGTGCGCTCATCGCCCTCGCGCTCCTCGTCACGGCCTGGGGTGCCGTGGACGTCGAGGCGCGCGCTGAACCGGCGGCGACGATGCCGGCACCGAGCGCCGCGAACGTCGCCCCCGACGGCCGTGTCCCGCTCGCGCAGATCATGCGGCGCTTCCACGAGCTCGACTCGAAGCACGGCTGGAACGTCGAGACGCTGTATGCATACCCGGACGCGCCGGAGATGCAACTCAAGGCGTGGCACACCGGCACGCCCGGGCCTGCACTATGGGTGCTGTCGGGTATCCACGGCGAGGAACCGGCCGGGCCCAATGCAATCGCACGGGAACTCGACAGCCTGGCCGAGTTCGCACGTTCCGGGGTCCCGGTGGTGGTCATCCCGCTCTGCAACCCGAAGGCCTATCGCCACAACTGGCGCTACCCCAACACCGCCGAGCGCGACTGGCGCAAGGGCGGCTACAGCGTCGGTGACGCGGAATACCTGCTGCCGGACCTCGAGTCGGGGCGCAAGCCGCGCGCGACGCAAGCCTCGGGCCCGGAGACCCTGGCGCTGACCCAGTACGTGCTGGGCCTGGCAAGGCGTTACCCGCCGAGGCTGGTGCTCGACCTGCACGAGGACGAACTCTCCACGGAGGGCGGCTACATCTATTCGCAGGGGCGGCATGCGGACTCCAATCCGGCCGGTGCCGAGATCGTCCGCTTGCTGCAGGCATCGGGCATCCCGCTGCGCCGGTCCGGACAGACGCGGTTCGGCGAGACGATCGTCGACGGCGTGATCAGTCGCGACGACAAGGGTGGGCCGATCCGCGACGGCTCGATCGACGAGTTGCTCGCCGCGACCGAGGTCTTCGTCGACGGCCGAACGCAGCGCGGTCCGTCGGCGCACACCGTGATCGTCGTGGAGACCCCGGCCTTTGCTGGAGCACGCCTGGATCAACGCATCGCTGCGCAAGCCGCCGTCGTGCGCAGCGTGGCCACGCTCTGGCGCCTCAACGCCGCGCTGCCCTGAGGGCGGTCCCGCGCATCATCGATCGATGCCGACCTCCGCCCCGCGAGCAGCCACGCGGCTGCGTGCCACGAGCGTGATCCCGAAGAACAGCGCAACACTGGTCGCCAGCCCGCCGTAGATCGGGACCACGGAGTCGATGCCGAAGAAGAACATCAGCACGATCACCATGATCGCGCTCGCGACGATGGAGACGAGCGCGGCTTCCGGCACGCCTCGCGGCAACAGCATCGCCGCGATGATGGGCACGAAAATCGCACCGACGAGCAGGTTGTATCCCACGGTGAGCGCGGCGATCACGTCATGCATCACGCACGCCACCAGCGCGGCGATCACGCCGAGCACCAGCGTCAGCAGGCGGGTCTGCGTGACCGTGCCGGAGCCCCCGGAACCCTTCAATGTCAGGTAGACGTCCTCGAGGAACACGGTCGACGTGGCGAGCAGGCACGCCGTCGCGGTCGACATGATCGCCGCCAGGGACGCGGCCAGCACCAGGCCTCGCAGTCCGACGGGCAGCACGGCATTGACGATCGCGGCGAACGCGAGATCAGCATCGGCCAGGTCCGGCAGGAAGGTACGCCCCGCCGCACCGATCAGCGCACCGGCCGCGGCATAGAGGATGCAATACATCCCGACCAGGACGCCGCCGGTGCGCGCGACCGCGACGCTGCGTGCCGTGAAGACCCGCTGCCAGCCGTCCTGCCCGATCAGGATTCCCAGGAAATACAGCGTCACGAAGGCCGCGATCCTGTCCCAGCCGATGTGGGTCAGCGAGAAAAAGCCTTCGGGCAACGCGGCTTGCATGCCGCCAAGACCTCCGGCGCGCCAGACTGCGACGGGCAGCAGGATGAAGAGGATGCCGACCGTCTTGATCACGAACTGCACGATGTCGGTCGCGGTGAGCGCCCACATCCCGCCGAGCACCGAGTAGCCGATCATGACGGCGCTGCAGAGCAGGATCGCCTCCGTGCGCGGCACGCCCGTCATCACCTCCGCGACCGCACCGAGCGAGATCGTGGCCACCACGACGATCATGAAGTCGTAGCACCCCATCACGACGCCACCGGCGATGCGCGCCGACGGCCCGAACCGGCGCTGCAGGATCTCCGCCACGGTGTAGAGCTCGAGCTTGAGGATGCGCGGCACGAGCAGCAGGCCCATCACGATCATGCCGAGCCCGTACATCGACACGAGCCACATGCCGGAGAGGCCGTAGGTGTACCCGAGCTTGACTCCACCCACGGTCGCGCCGCCGCCAATGATGATCGCCGCGAGCGTGCCGGAGTACAGGAGGGGGCCGACCGAACGACCGGCAACGAGGAACTGCTCCTGGCTCGCCGCGGCCCGCCGCTGCGTCGAAAAGCCGAGGGCCACCATGCCGACCAGGTAGGCGGCGACGACCAGCAGGTCGAGGGTGGCCATTCTCTTCCGGGGTCAGGCGCGCCGCGAGCGGTCCAGCAGTCGCAAAGCGCTGTCGACGTCGTCGCCGTACAGGTAGCAGCCTTGCAGGTGGCGCTCGCCCGTGGTCGGGTCGAACGCCGCGCGCCCGTGCAGGATCCGATGGTTGTCGTAGGCGACGAGATCGCCGGCCTCCAGGCGCAGGTTCAGGTGGTACTTTTCGTCACGCAACATCGCCCAGAACGTCCCGAGCGCGACGTACAACGGTCCCACGACGTCGTCCGGCGCTGCCAGGGGTCCGCGTAGCCAGTTGTTGAACCGCACGC
>JAJTCR010000244.1 GCA_021325695.1 Steroidobacteraceae bacterium
TGCTCGCGGACATGGCAGTGAGCAGCGCGCGGCGTTCGCGCGAGGCGCAGGCGCGCACGAGCGAGTCGGCGCTACGCGCCCACTGCGCCACGTTGCCGGCCGTGACGCGACCGGTGTTGTCCGCGGCCGGGTTCGACGTGATCGCCGAACTCAAGCTGCGCTCCCCGTCGCTCGGCGACCTGTCCGCGCAGACGCTCGATCCCGTCACGCGACTCGCGGGGTACGCGCGCGGCGGAGCAGCGATCTGCTCGGTCCTGACGGAGCCTTCGCGCTTCGACGGTCGGCTCGAACACCTGCGCGTCGCGGCGGAGACGCTCGCGCCGCACGGCGTGCCCGCGATGCGCAAGGATTTCCTCGTGGACCCGTACCAGGTGCTCGAAGCGCGCGCGTACGGTGCCGGCGGCGTGCTGCTGATCGTGCGGATGGTCGAACGGACGCGGCTCGTCGCCATGCTCGACGAGGCGGCGGCGCAGGGGCTGTTCGTGCTGCTGGAGGCATTCGACGCAGACGACCTCGGCGTCGCGTGCGACCTCGCGCGCGAGCGGCGCGGCCGCGACGAGCAGGTGCTCATGGGCCTCAACTGCCGCGACCTCGAGACGCTCGAGATCGACTTCGACCGCTTCGAACGCCTGCGCGACTGCTTGCCGCCCGAGTGGCCGGCCGTCGCCGAGAGTGGCGTGACCGACGGGTCGGATGCGGCCCGCGTGGCCGCGCTCGGCTACCGGCTCGCGCTGGTCGGCACGAGCCTGATGCGCGGCGCGGACCCGGCCGAGGGCGTACGCGCGTTGCTCCGGGCCGGACGTGAAGTGGCGGCGCGATGACTCCCCGACTGTGGGTCAAGGTCTGCGGGTTGCGCTCGGTCGAGGCGATCGAAGCCGCCGTGCGAGTCGGCGCCGATGCGGTCGGTTTCGTGTTCCACGAGCCCTCGCCACGGCACGTCGACTGCGCACGGGCGCGCGCGCTCGCGACGGCGGTCCCGGCCGGCATCGACAAGGTGGCGGTGTTCCTGCACCCGACGCAGGCGCTCGTCGACGCGGCGCTCGAGGCCGTCCGTCCCGATTGGCTGCAGACCGATGCGGCGGACCTGCAGGCCATCGTCTTGCCGGCCGCCCAGCGCGTGCTGCCCGTGTATCGCACCGGTCGAATTACGGAGGCGGTGCGCGCCCGGCGCATCCTGCTCGAAGCGGCACGGAGCGGTGCGGGCGAGCGTGCCGACTGGGACGCGGCCGCCGCGCTTGCTCGCACGAACGAGCTGGTGCTGGCGGGCGGCCTGGACGCTGCGAACGTCGGTGCCGCGATCGAGTCGGTGCGGCCGTTCGGGGTCGACGTGAGCTCGGGCGTCGAGCGCGACCGCGGCGTCAAGGACGTCGCGCTCATTCGTGAATTCGTCATTGCGGTACGCGCGGCCGAAGCCCGGCTCGCGTCGTCCGCGCAGGGAGTGGAGCAGAGATGAACATCGAGGCCCTCAGGATCGACCGCGAAGCGCTGCTCGCGCAGACGCTGCAAGGCGCGTTCCCGGATGCGCGCGGTCGCTTCGGCCCCTTCGGCGGCCGTTACGTGCCCGAAACACTCGTGCCGGCGCTGGACCGGCTCGAGCAGGGCATTCGCGAAATCCTGCCCGACCCGGCGTTCAAGGCCGAGCTCGACCGGCAGCTGAGAACCTGGGTGGGCCGGCCGACCCCGCTCACGTTTGCGTCCGAGCTGTCGCGACGCTGGGGCGCGGAGGTGTGGCTCAAGCGCGAAGACCTCGCACACACCGGCGCTCACAAGATCAATAACGCGATCGGCCAGGGCCTGCTCGCCAAGCGGCTCGGCGCCAGACGCGTCGTGGCCGAGACGGGCGCCGGCCAGCACGGGGTCGCAACGGCGGCCGCCTGCGCCCGGCTCGGGCTGCCTTGCACGGTCTACATGGGCTCGATCGACATGGAGCGGCAATCGCCGAACGTCGGTCGGATGAAGCTGCTCGGCGCGGAGGTCGTGCCGGTCACCGGCGGTGACCAGACGCTCCGCGCGGCCATCGACGAGGCATTGCGCGACTGGGTCGCCGACCCGGACGGCACCTTTTACGTCCTCGGGTCGGCGGTCGGTCCGCACCCGTACCCGTACCTGGTGCGCGAATTCCAGCGCGTGATCGGCATCGAGGCGCGCGCGCAGATGCTCGCGCAGGCAGGCGCGCTGCCGGACGTCGTCGTCGCCTGCGTCGGCGGCGGCTCCAATGCGATCGGGCTGTTCCACCCGTTCGTGGGCGACCTCGCGGTCCAACTGCTCGGCTTCGAGGCCGGCGGCACCGGTCCCGGGCTCGGCCAGAACGCGGCCTCGCTGGCCTACGGCACGCCCGGGGTGCTGCAGGGCTGCTATTCGTTGCTGCTCCAGGACGAACACGGACAGATCCAGGAGACCCACTCGGTGTCTGCCGGCCTCGACTACCCGGGCGTGGGACCGGAGCACGCGCTGCTCGCGAGCATCGGCCGGCTCGACTTCGCGGCGGCCGAGGACGGGGAATCGCTCGAGGCGCTCGCCGAGTGCTGCCGCGCGGAAGGCATCCTCCCCGCGATCGAGTCGGCGCACGCGTTCGCGGGCGCGCGCAAGCACGCCAAACGGCACCCCGGCTGTCGGATCCTGATCGGCCTGTCCGGTCGCGGCGACAAGGACATGCCTACGCTGCAGCGCACGCTGCTCAAGGGGACGGACCGATGAATGCGCAGGCCAAGGTCGCGCCACGCGACAGCATCAGCACCGCGATTCGCGGGGCAGCCGCGAGCGGACGCCCGGCGCTCGTCGGCTTCACTACCGGAGGGTTCCCGGACCGCGACCGGTTCGTCCGCGACCTGCGGGCAATCGCCGCCGCGGCCGACGTCGTCGAGATCGGCGTGCCGTTCAGCGACCCGATGGCCGACGGCGCGACGATCCAGCGCGCGAGTTTCGCGTCGCTCAAGGGCGGCTTCACGCTGCCATGGTTGCTCGGCGAACTCGAAGGCATGCGTCCGCGGCCTCGTGTGCCGCTGCTGCTCATGAGCTACCTGAATCCGCTGCTCGCGTACGGGCTCAACCGCCTGCCCGACGCCGCGGCGAAGGCGGGCGTCTGCGGTTTCATCATCCCGGACCTGCCGTACGAGGAGAGTTCCGAAGTGCGCGCGGCGCTCGATCGCGTCGGGCTGGCGCTGGTGCAGATGGTCACACCGGTGACGCCGGCCGCACGGCTGCGCATGCTCTGCGAGGCGAGCCAGGGCTTCGTCTATGCGGTCACCATGACGGGCACGACCGGCAAGTCGGTCGCGGTGCCGGACGAGGTGCTCGACTACATGGACCGCGTACGCGTCGTGTCGCCCGTGCCGGTCTGCGCAGGCTTCGGCATCCGCACGGCCGAGCAGGTCGCCCGCATGCACGGCCACGTCGACGGCGTCGTCGTCGGCTCGGCGCTGGTCGAGGTGCTCGAGCGCGGCGAGGACCCGACGGCGTTCCTGCGTGCACTGGCGCCATGACCAGACGATTCACCGGTCGGGGGGACACCGCATGACCACACTGCGTCGGATCGTGCTCGGATCGCTGCTGGTCCTGTTCGTGGTCGTCGCCGTCGTGGCCGTCCGCACCTGGACGTACCGGCCGGCCAGCATCGTCGCGCCGGTGAAACTCGCATCGGCCCCGTCGATCGATGTCGAGCGCGCCACCGCCCACCTCGGCGAAGCCGTGCGCATCCGCACCGTGAGTCACCAGGAGGCTGCGGACAACGACGTTGCCGAATGGGACCGGCTGCGCGCGTGGCTGCAGGCGACCTACCCGGCAGCCCATGCGGCGATGACGCGTGACCTGGTCGCGGACCGCACGCTCGTCTACACGTGGCTAGGCAGCGACCCCGCGTTGCCGGCCATCATCCTCATGGCACACCAGGACGTCGTGCCGGTCACGCCGGGCACGGACGGCGACTGGCAGCACCCGCCGTTCGAAGGCGTGATCGCGGACGGTGCGGTCTGGGGTCGCGGCACCGTCGATGACAAGGGTTCGCTGGTCGCGTTGTTCGAA